>CAZEQV010000004.1:0-20049 GCA_964514435.1 uncultured Verrucomicrobiota bacterium | reverse complement strand
ACAGCTCGCGGATGAAGATGTTTTGGGTGACGTGCGTGTTGTCGTCCCAGTCCACGAATTGACCGGACAATCCGCCCGCGTGAACGAAACACACAAGCGCGATGACAACGAAGATACCGGCAGCCAGGCGGTTTCGCGTTGGGCTGACCGATTCCATGCGCGGCATCGCGACGCCTCAGGCGAGCTTGCCGGACACGATCTGGCTGACGAGACGGTTGTCGGCGCGTCCGGCCACCTTGGCTTGAACCGCCTTCATCACCCTGCCCATGTCCGCTTTCGTGGACGCTCCCACCTCGGCGATCACGGCTGCCACAATCTCCTCCAGTTGCGCCGCTGTCAGCTCTTCCGGCAAGTACGACTTGAGGATTGCCAGTTCTGCTTGTTCTTTGGCGACCAAGTCGGCGCGTCCGCCCTTCTCGAACCCATCAATCGAATCTTGCCGTTGTTTGACCTGTTTCTTGATGACGGCCATGACATCCGCATCGGCCAGTTGTTCCTGCTTTTTTTCGATCTTGTGATACTCGATGGCGGTCTTGAGCATGCGCAGCGTGGACAGTTTCACTGTGTCTTTGGCGCGCATGGCGTCTTTGATGTCGGCATCAACCTTGGCGGTAAGCATGACGCGAGAGTAGAACCAGCCGGCAGGGTTGTCAACGCGACGGGGGCGGAGCGGGTTCGCGAACCGTCAGCGCCAGCACGATCCAATCCTTGCCCACTTCTGGACCTTTGATGAGAAGCGTTCCTTGGGATTTGATTTCCACGGTCGCTTTTACGATGGACACCTTGCCGGTGTACCACTCGATCTCGATCTTGTGCTTCTTGTCCGCCTGGGACTCCAACTTGGAAAACAAAACAAACCCGTCGCCGAGATCAAGACGGTGACGTTTTCCCTCGGTCAACGGCGTGTCTGTCACGCTCATCAGTTCGTAGTGAGGATAGCCGAATTGCTGTTTGAGCTTGGGAAGAATGTCCTGAAGCTTTTCCGAAGCTGCGACTTCGGTGCCCGTGGCACGAATGAGCCGGGCTTCCAACGATTCGGCCATCGCTTGGGTAGCACAACCGAAGATCGCCAGCAGCATGATGAGTTGTCGTCCGAAAACCATTCTAGATGCCAATATAATAATGCGGATGTGCGTACACCGTCTTTTGCTCCGTCATATCTTTCGTCCACGGCAAGCCGGACACCCAAATCACTGTTACGTCAGGCTCGGACTCACCCACAATGGATACGGCCGTGTTGGGCAGACTGACCGATGCATGTTGAACAACCGGCGAGTTGTCCAAGTTTCGCGGCGGAACACGAGCGGACCGACTGGCTATGAACAGCCCCAACAACACAACCGACCCGGCCGCCACAGACACCAGAATCGGACGGTGCGTTCCCATCCAATCAAGAAAACTCAGTCTGGCCGGCTCGGCCGTGAACGATTCACCACCGCGGACCTGAATGCCGGCTTTGACTTTCGACCAGAAGAAATCCGTCGAATCGCTCATTTGCGGGGATGCCACGTTTTCCCGTATCAACTGCCGCACGCGCCGTTGGAGCCGGTACTCTTGCGCGCAAAGCGGGCACGCACGAACATGCCGTACGATACGCCGCCGTTTCATCCCGGCAAGCTGATGGTCAAGGAGCGCTCCAATGAGTTCTGGCTTGGGATGATTCATTGCGCCTCCTTCAACAACTTCTGTAAATGTTTACGCGCATAAAACAGCCGCGACATGACCGTGCCGATGGAACATCCCACCGCGCGTGCGATTTCGGAATAGTCCAGACCCTCGAACTCCCGCAGTTGAACCACGGCTCGGTGTTCGGGCGAGAGTTGCGCCAGCGCGGCGTCAATCTGCGCTCCCAGTTCGCGGTTCTGAATTTCGGCGCGAGGCGAAGGATTGTTGGACGGAGGCGTGCCCACGCTCGGCTCCACCTCGGACTTGATTTCTTCCTGGAACTCGCCCGTGGGACGGCGATTTCGGCGTCGGACGTAGTCAATACAGAGATTCGTGGTGATCCGGTACAACCAAGTATAGAAGGCCGAATCATTCTTGAACTTGCGGATGCCCTGCCACGCTCGGATAAATGTTTCCTGCGCGACATCAGTGGCGTCGGCTTCATTGCGGAGCATTCCGTAGGCGAGCCCGAACACGCGATTACGATACCGGGCGACGAGACCCTCGAAGGCTTCCAACTCACCCTGTTGGCAGCGTTCCACGAGCAATCTGTCATCCATTGTCGCATCGTTCGTATCCTCGATGGCATTGGACGCGACTGCGGTATGAATATTCACAGAAATTTTCTTCGAACTATCCATGAGTGAATGACTTCATACTGGCAAACATTCCTGTATTTTTCCACGCCTTTATCGCCCTTCCCCCTCCATGTGCATTTTGTGGAATGATCATTCCACAAAATGCAGATAGCCGAGATCGGACGGTAACGGGTCATTTTGAACGAAATGTCCGTATCTGGTAGCCGTCTGACCTCACACGAATGGTCACAGCGCCTGTTTCATCGGTCCGTAACAGAGTAATTCCACGCGATTCTAGACGGATACGCTCCTCCGGCGAAAGATACCGGCGCGGACTGCGTGTATTGACGGTCAGCACAACGGTTTTCGGCTTCACGGCATCCAAGAACGCCGGAGTGAATGATGTCTCCTTACCATGTCGGCCTTTGATGATGACTTGTGCGGGTAGATTTGCGGCCGCGCGTTCCAGCAAATCGTTCTCCACAGTCTCACCGATGTCCGAGAGCAGGAGCACCCTGGATGATCCGTGTTCCAGCAAGAAGACGAGGCTGTTGTCTTCGCTGCGCTCCCGCCGGCCATACCGGGGAGGATGCAGCACAAGCAATTTGGCACCGCGTCCCAACTCGATAGTTTCTCCTTCACGGATCATTCGCAACGGCACTTGATGCCGTTTCACATCATCCAACCACGCCTCGTAATAGATGGAGCGCGTTGGTTGAGCCGTGTACAAGGCTTCGCGAACCCCGACTTCATCCATCACGGCACCGAGTCCGGCGGCGTGCGCTTTGTCGCCTCGCGTCAACGCGATGGCGGCCAACCGATCCACTCCTTGTGAACGGAGAAACGGTGCCACCACTCTCTTACCGGACCAATCGCCGCCTCCATCCAACAAGAGATCTTTGTCCTCACCGGGCGCATCCACGAAAATGGCGGCGCCATCCGTGAGATCAAGCACGGTCACTTTGACCTCCTGGCTTCGGCTGCCAGTCCACAACACGATGAGGAACGCGACCGGTAAGAGAACGACCATCCACCACCGACGCCATCGTTTCACCAACAGCAGCGCACCGGCCATGTAATACGCCCAGATTGCCCACATGGGCGGCGTCGCCACATATTCGTATCCGAACGGGATCTTGCCGAGCCATTCCACGCTCCGGGTCATGGCGGACAACAGAAAGAAGTTGGCGTTGTTCAGCGTTTCGGTCAGCCACGGCCAAATCGGGAACGCGATGGTCGCCAACATTCCCAGTGAGATGATGAAACTGAGCAAGGGAATCACCACCACATTGGCCAACACGCTAATCGGAGTGAACAGATTGAAGTACAAGGCCATCAACGGCAGCATTCCTACCCACGCAGCCAAGGAACCGCTCACCAATTGCACCGTTTGGCGCACCGGCAGATCTATTGCCTGTCTCCAGACCGGCACAGCTTCCTTGATCAAGAATGGGTCCGGATCAAATCGCCGCAGCAACGGCTCCCCCACAATCGGAGTCACCACAATCAAAGCGGCCACCACCGCAAACGACAGCACGAACCCTCCGTCGAACAACTGCGTCGGATCAAAAGCCAATATCAAGATGGCTGCCGCCCCCAACGCGTTCAATCCGTCTGTTGGCCGAACCAGCGCCCAGCTTGTCAGCCAAATCGCCGCCATCGCCAACGCCCTTGTGGCGCCGGGCCGCGCGCCCGTCGCCAGCACGTACATTGCGAGGACCGGTAACGCCACCAACCCGCACCATCGTCTCGGCACCTGCGCCAACTGCAAGACACCAACCACAACCATGGCCACCAAGGCCACATGCAGACCGGACACCGCAAACACATGAAACACGCCGGTACGCTGAAAATCGCCGTGCGTGTCCTCGGGGATGTCGGCACGCTGTCCGATCACCATCCCGCCCAACACGCCCACCATACCGGGTTCGGTCTCAAGCCCGTGCCGCAACGCTTCCAGAAAACGGTCCCGCACCCGGTACGCTGTTCTCTGCCACCAACGTCCCCGGTCATGACCGGTAAGAACAAGCCCATCGGTCTTCCGAAGTTTGCCGGTAAAGTAGATGCCTTGACGTTCCAGCCAGCGTCGCCAGTCAAACGCACCGGGATTCCTCGCCGTTGCCGGCCACTGCGCGAGCAATCCACATTCCACCTCGTCGCCGTAACGCAGCTCGGGCAAGGCCGCCTCGTCATCGGGAAAGACCATGACGCGTCCCACCGCCGGCACCCAAGCCTCCCCGCGCTGCAACTCTGTCACTTCCACGTTGAAACGCCGGCTCGATTCGATCACGTCGCTGCAAACCCAACCACGAACGCGGATGTTGCCGCCGATTCCCAGTTGTCGCGTCAGATGCCGCGGCGAATCCGTGGACACAGATTGCCGGTAGTGCGCCATGCCGGCTGTGATTGTCAGCAGCAGCAAAACCGGGAACGCGATTTTGAAGCGTTGTCCGACCACAAACGCCAACATCAGCACGCCGCCAATCCAAAGCAGAACTTCCACCGATACCGGCACCAGCGCCCCCAGCCCGATGCCAAAGGCAAAGGTGACAGCCAGACCCGTGAGTGGTCGCTTCATGGATTTAACGCATCAAATCGTCCCACGCGCACATGTCTTTCGATGGCACGGGTCACTGTCCGCTTGCCGGCGCGCACGGCGGCCACCAGATCCCGTCCGAGGGCGAACTGCGCGGCAATCGCCGCCGACAACGTGCACCCCGTGCCGTGTGAGCGGATCTTCGTCACGGGCGCGCTCAACTCGTGGAGGCGGCGGCCGTCCCAGAGCATATCCGTGGCGCGCGGCGCCCCGGGCAGGTGTCCGCCTTTTGCCAACACCGCCACGCCCCAGCGTTGGCCGAGAGTCTCAGCCGCGCGGCGAAGACTGTCGGCATCCCGAATCTGGCGTCCCCACAACACTTCGGCCTCGGAAAGATTCGGGGTGATCACGGCGGCCAAAGGAATCAACTCCTCGCACAACGCGCGAACGGCCGTTTCTTGCAGCAACATCGCCCCGCTGCTGGCGACCATAACCGGGTCCACGACGAGGCGCGCTCTTGTTTTGTGAGTGGAAAGATACCGGGCCACTGCCCGAAGGATGCCGGTATTGAAGAGCATCCCGGTCTTGATGCCGCGGACTGGAAATGCTTCCAACACCCGTTCCATCTGCTCGATGACCATCGTGACGGGAATGGCGTGAACAGCGCTAACTTTGCCGGGGTTCTGTGCGGTGACGCAGGTGATCGCCGAAGTCCCAAACACGCCGCTGGCCGTGAACGTCTTGAGGTCAGCTTGAATCCCCGCTCCGCCGCCACTGTCGGATCCCGCGATGGTCAACGCTGCTGCAGTTGTGCGTTTCGTGTTCATCTCCGCGCCGCGGTGATACTAGCCGGTGCGCGGCATTTGAGAAGCGCGAAATCGAGCGAGTCAATCTTTGGGAAGTTTCGCGGCGCACCAAAAGCGGCCGGTCTTGGTTTGATCCTTGCCGGGACCTTTTGTTTTAAACTCACCGGCACCGATCGTTCCGACCATCTTGCCGGCGATGGTGAATTGATACGTCCCTGCCGTGACGCCACCGCCTTGTGCGACATCTGCCGTCAACGTGCACGTCAAATCTTCTCCCACCAACTTGACATCTCCGCCGGTGACTTGGCCACTGAGCGTGGTGTGGTTATTGGATACCTTGCCACCGACAACTTTGCCGTCCTGCATGGTCACCGTAACAAAAGCGCGGTTGTGGTACTCGCTTCCACCAAATAACGCATTCTCCAACTTCAACGTAATGTTTTCCATTCTCGCAATCGTGAGTTTGCTGCCCCAATCGCCATTGATTGTGCCCTTGACCGCTGCACCGCCAAACTTACCGGTCACTACGCCGGTCGCCGAGCCATCGCGAGCCATTGCTTCTATGGTGAACAAGCACGCGACCGGCTTCTTGTCCTTCGGAACCCACGGGTCAGGATAAACAGTCACGCCAACTTCACCGGCCAGCTTTCCGTCCTCCAATGTCAGCTTGCTCACATCCACAGCATGTGTCGCGTTGTTGAAATTGGGCGTGGCGCCAAAACCGTGCGTGAACTTTCCATCGCGCGTGCTGAGGTAAAGATTGAGAAAATTGTTTTCCGGCACCACTCCGTTCAGTGTCAACGTCCACAATGCATCCGCGGCGGCGGTCGTCACCGGACGGGCGCTTCCCACAAACTGTCCGTCGGCCACCGCCGCACCGGACTCGGTGATCTTCATTGTCCCGGCAATCTGACCGCCAATCAACCACCCATCAAACTCGTACGCATAAGCGATCGCCTCAGACATCTTGCCCTGGAGCCGGACGCTCGCTGTCAGGCGCCCGGTGAGCTTGCCGTCACGCAACATCAACTCGTTGCCCGTGACCACAGCCGCCATCGCCACATCGGTGAGGCTACCCGGCGGAACCAACCGCACGCCGATCACCTTGCCCTCTTTGGCCGTCATGATCATTCCCAACCGGCGCGACTTTTGTTGTTTTGCCGACGTCATAACGGCGTTCTCACAATCCAACTGCAATCGCAACGGTTTCGACAAATCCAGCGCCGTCAACTGCACGTGCTCCGCGGCGCCTTCCCGTTTGTCGCTTCCCACAGTCGCTTCATATTTGCCATCGAGAACCGCGGCCTTTACCACCAGCGTCTTTCCGTCCTTTGGCACAAAACCGTCGAAGGGGATGCTCACTGTTACATCACCGGCCAACTTGTCCTGGCTCCACTTCAGTTGAGAACTGTCCACCGCATACGGCATCCGATTGAACTGCGGCCCGCGACCAAAAGCCGCCACGACCTTCTCGCCGTCCCGAATGCAATACACGACCAAATCCCGGTCGCCTTCGAGCGCTCCCGACAAGGTCAGCCGGTAAGATTCACCCGCCCACGCATTCATGGCAGCCATTATCCATAGACATTGCAGAATTGTTTTCATGATTTATGTTTCCATCTGACCGCATGCTTGCCGGCATCGAGTTTTTCACCGTTCACCACGACCGGCACCGGACAATCTATTCGTCCTGTCACTACGTCACCGGTTCTTACCAGTTCAACCCCGACACAACCTTTCGGGTGCGGCAAGGTCACGCTCGCTCGATTCAACGCGCCCAAATGTGGACGCCACACCAACACGTCGGCTCCAACGGCGTCCATGGCCGGCTCCAAACCAAACACGGCCGTGGCCAATTCAAAACCCGGCGCGGCTGACCACGCGTGACAATCGCTGCGAGAGTTCTCCGCCAGGGTCTCCGGCAACGTCTTCAACCCGGTTCGCCTCAAACACTCCACCCATTCCCCGATACGTCCGTGGATTCTTCCACCCGCGCCGAGGCGACGTTGCGCCATGAGAAGTTGTCCGTGATAGAAAAACGTGCCCGGCTGCGAAACGCCTTCCGCCCCGACGGCCCGGTCTATCACCGCCAGAGCATCATTGCCGTCGAGGACACCGGCTGAAGCCGCTTCAATCTGCGTGTGGACACTGAACGCTGTGGCGGCCGGCGTCTCGGCGAACAATCCCCGCCCGGTCACCCAGCAACGCTCCCGCAACGCGCGCACCAACCGGGCGTGATGATTTTGCCAACGTGGCGCCAACTCGCTCCAGCCGCACGCCGATTCCAACCGTGCCAAGGCCGCGCAGGCTTGCGCTGTCATCGCAGTTAATATCGCTGAGCCGCCGTCGGCGTCTTGCGGAGCGTTGCCGTACGGACGAAACGCCGGTGCCCAATCCACAAACGGCGCGTGCTCAATCCGTCCCAACAACCCATCCGCCCGTTGACGGTTCAGAAACCACGAAACCGCCTCCCGCGCGGCATGCAGATAGTCGCGCAGGAAATCTGGTTCACCACGCCAACGCAAAAACTCTTCGAGCATCAGCACCCAGTGAATCGCGTATGTCGGCAATATCTGATCCATGTTCGAAGGCCACCGGCATTGCAGCATGCCGTCCGGCAACCGCGAGGCATGGAAATCATCCAGCGCTTTTCGTCCCAGCCGGTCTTCACCGCACAACGCGTAATGCCACAACGCCTGAAACCGCGCATCCCCGCTGAACTGACATTGCTCCCAGTGCGGACAATCCCAAATGGTTTCATGCGCGCAGGCACGCATGGTTTGCCAGCACGCGTCAAACACCCGCCTCCAGTCTTCTGCCGACGCTCCGTCCAAACGCAGGTCGGCGGGCGGGCTCATGGGAAACGAACTCTCCGACAACGTGACCGGCTCCAGAATGAGCGGCTCTCCCCGGGTGGTGATGGTCAGGCAAAGATACCGGAACGACCGCAACCATGCTGGCGACCACGACCGCAATCGTCCCGGCCCGTGTATCACATCGCCGAAGCCGGGAAAGAAACATCCTTGCACTTGATCCCGGTGCGCTTTCACCTTGGGTTCTGTGTAGGGCGCTTCGGCCCACACCGCCGCGATCCGCGCTTCGCGGCCTTTGTCCAATGTCAGACGAGGCCAAGCATTGACGAGCGTACCGGCATCCAGCACAAGCTGCACCTGCTGGCCCGCCGGTATGGTGAGTCTGTCAATTCCTTTGGCCCAACGCTCGGCGACCGGCTGAAGTTCTGCGGGCGCTTTTGCCAGACGCGTCCACAAGCGCGGTTCTTCCAGCATCGCCGGCAGCGGTTCGGCTCGAAACCGGGCTTTGAGTGGCAGATTGCCCCAGAGGTCGGCAGGTTCCTTCGTCAGCACCTTGGCGGGCACCCATGGCTGCTCGGCGGCGGCGAGATGAATCTGTTCGCCATGCCCCATCGGAAAATATCCGCTCGTGCCGGTCAACGCGCTACGTCCTGTGGAATCGAACGTCGGATCGTGTTGCGCCTCCCAACCGTCGCCCGTGTCCACGATGCCGGCCAATTCTCGTTCGCCGCAACAGAGGAAAAATGCCGGCGGGCCCATCTGAGCGCAGGAGGTTTTCGGATGCGCCCCAAAATGTGCAACCTTGGCGCTCAATTCATGGTGGCCGGCTGACAGGTCGCCCAACTCCACCGGCACCGCGTGCCAACGAAGCGGATCGCTGCGTGACGGTCCGCGCGAAAGAAGTTTCTCATCCAAGAACAGTTCCACTCGCATACTGCCCGAGAACCAGAGCCGCGCTTGGGCGATGGGTTTGTCGAGAGTGAATCGGCGACGGAACTGGATCCGCACCCAATCTGACCGGGCCGTATTCGGATGCCAGATGGCTGGTGTGTGAAGAAGCGGATGCTGAAAAGGGAGTTCTGGAATCGGCATGGTCTGAGACTACCAAGAACGCCCGGTGTCGTCGAAGGTTGCGTGAGAGGATGGCTGCCTCGCTAGGACTCGAACCTAGACAAACTGATCCAGAGTCAGTTGTGCTACCATTACACCACGAGGCAGTGCGCTCTTACGGATAAGATGATTATCGCAAAATTGCCAGAGCAGATTTCTTGCTCGGGAAGGGTCTCTTTTCCCTTCACAGTTGTGTCATCCTGAAATTGCCATCGCTCTCCGCCCAGATTACTCTGTTGCCGCAAATCAAAAAAACGGCTTCATTTTCAACCTTCAGAAATCGGGAGCGATAACATGAAAGGCATCATCCTTGCCGGAGGGACTGGCACGCGTCTGTATCCGTTGACGCGTTGCATCAGCAAGCAACTCTTGCCGGTCTATGACAAACCGACGATTTATTATCCGTTGTCGGTGCTGATGCTGGCCGGTATTCGAGAAATCTTGATCATCAGCACGCCGAAGGATTTGCCGTTGATTGGCGAGCTTCTCGGCGATGGCGGCCAAATCGGGCTGCAATTGCAGTACCGGGAGCAAGCCACCCCGTCAGGAATTGCCCAAGCGTTCATCATCGGGGCTGAGTTTATCGGAATCGAGCCCGTCTGTCTCATTCTGGGAGATAATCTTTTTTACGGTCACGATCTCACCGAACTATTGACAACGTCCAGCCAACTCACGCGCGGCGGGCGGGTGTTCGCCTATCAGGTTCAGGACCCGAAACGCTATGGTGTAGTCGAGTTCGACAAGCAGGGGCGCGCGGTGAGCTTGGAAGAAAAGCCGCGAGAACCCCGCTCCAACTGGGCTGTCACCGGATTGTATTTTTACGATTCTCGCGTGGTGGAGGTTGCTCGAAATCTCAAGCCATCCGCGCGAGGTGAACTGGAGATTACCGATGTCAATCTGGACTATTTGCGACGGGGCGAACTGCACGTGGAACCGCTCGGTCGCGGCATCGCCTGGCTCGACACCGGCACGTATGATTCGCTTTTGTCATCGTCGTTGTTTGTGCAAACCCTGGAGCAGCGGCAGGGATTGAAGGTCGCGTGTATTGAGGAGATCGCGTTCGTGAAGCGGTTCATCAACGCGGATCAACTTCGCCGGCTCGCTGAAGTTTACGCCCAGAGCGACTATGGCCGGTACCTTTCGCGCATCGCGGAATCCCATGAAACTTGAACGTCTGCCACTGTCCGGCCTTGCCTTGATCAAGCTGACGGTCCATGCCGACCAGCGCGGTTTTTTTCTCGAACGCTTCCATGCTGCCAAGTTTGCTGCGCTTGGGTTGCCGACTTCATTCGCCCAAGACAACCACGCGCGATCCGCGCCGGGCGTGTTGCGCGGCTTGCACTACCAGCACAACCCGGCCCAGTCCAAACTCATCGGTGTCACCCGTGGGCGAATCTTCGATGTTGCGGTGGACATCCGACCGTCTTCACCCACGTTTGGACAAAGCTATTGCGCCGAATTGAGCGATTCCAACGGTGCCTTGCTCTGGATCCCTCCCGGATTCGCTCATGGATATTGCGTCCTGGGGACCGAACCGGCGGATGTCTTGTACAAGGTGGAAACGCCTTGGAATCCCGATGGCGAGTCGGGCATCCATCCGTTTGATTCTGAGCTGGCGATTCCGTGGCCGGTCGCGGAGGCGGTGCTTTCTGCTCGCGACCAAGCGTTGCCATCATTTGCTGAGTACCGCAAGAACCCGGTCAGGTGGCGTTCATAGCGCCATCGCCTGTGTCAGCGCCGCTCGCATTCACAGAACCGGCACCGGCGGAAGCGGTTTGGAGGCACCGGCTCAGTTGAGCCGCATCGGCATGATCACGTAGAGAAAATGGCCTTGAATCTTGATCACGCCGGGGCTGAGTTCATCGGTCAACTCCAAGAAGATCTCGTCGGCATCAAGATTGCGGAGTGGATCCATCATGAATTGAGGATTGAATGCGATCGCCAAGTCTTTGCCCTTGTAATTGATGGAAAGATCTTCTTTGGCTTCGCCAACATCCGGTGTGATGGCACTGATAACCAGTTTGCCTTTGCTGAAGGAAAGTTTGACGGATTGTGTCTTCTCGCTGGCCATGATGGAGACGCGATGTAATGCGCTGAGGAAATATTCACGCTCCAGTGTGATGCGCTCCTTCACTTCCGTCGGTATTACTTGGCGGAAGTTGGGATAGTTGCCTTCCACGAGCTTGCTGAACAGCGTGGTTCCATTGAGATCGGCGATGATTTGGTTCTCTCCCACGTACAGCGTGATATCGCCATTGTCACTGAGGAGCTTTTGCAGCTCTGTTACCGCCTTAGTGGGCAAGATCCATTCAGCTTCGGAGCCTTTGGGCACTTCCATCTCTTGTTCGATCAACGCCAGCCGCCGTCCATCTGTTGCCACGACTCCCAGTTTGTCGGCTTTGTAGCTCATGAACACGCCATTCAACACGTAGCGTGTTTCGTCGTTGGAAACGGCGTACGCTGTTTTCTTCAGCATGTCCCGCAAGACAGATTGGGCGATCTTGATAATCTTTCCGCCCGATTTCTCCGGGAAGGGCGGGAATTCTTCTTCCGGCAATCCCATGATCTTGTAGAACGAAGAACCTGAGCGGATGGAGGCGGCGTTCCGTTCATCTACTTCCACATCAATCTGCGCGGAAGGCGCTTCCCGAAGAATGCTGAAGAGCCTTCGCGCCGGCAAGGTGGTGCCGCCACCTTTGCTGACAGTTGCTTCCACCACACATCGCACACCAACATCCAAGTCAGTGGCCGCCAGATTCAACCCTTTCTCGTCGGCTTTGACAAGGGCGTTGGAAAGGATCGGGAGCGTTGTCCGAGAACTGACAACACTTTGCACGCGATCCAGTCCTTGGAGGATATTTTCCTTGGTTACGCTAAACTTGATGGCCATGTGCGGAAGTTTCCGGTATGAGGTTAATAATATAGAAGGAAGAAAAACTAGTCGAAGTCTTTCGGGGTGTGAATATCTTAAACAACCAATGTTGTCAAGGCTACCACAACGAGTTGCATGCGCGACCACGTGCCGGGAATCTTCGATTAGATTCGAAGTGTTTGCCGGTCGGCTGTGCGGCACGAATAAGACCCATGTTACCGGCAGGTTGCCGGCGTCTCTTCACCGGTTATTCGATGGTTCTCCGCGCTGCAATGTCTGCTGAAGATAGGAAATGGTCTGACGAAGCCGTTGGTCCTTGGCCATCTCGCTGTCAATCAGGCGGCAGGCATGCATCACCGTTCCGTGATCCCGTCCACCAAATGATTCACCGATATTGGAAAGCGACTGGTCGGTAAGGGCGCGGCTCAAGTACATGGCCACTTGACGGGGAAACGCGACGTTCTTTGGACGACGACGGCTGGTCATGTCGGCCAGCCGAATGTCGAAGTGCTCGGCTACGCGCTTCTGGATGGCGTCCACCGTGATGGTGCGACGCCCTTCTTCCTGTAATGCGTCGCGCAACAAGGTTTCCAGCATTTGAACAGTCATCTCCGAGGAGGACATCGCGGTGTAAGCGGCCACCCGGATCAAGGCGCCTTCCAAGCGCCGGATATTGGTGCGGATGCGTTCAGCAATAAACTGGATGACGGTATCCGGTATGTTGATTTGAAGTGACTCGGCCTTCTTGCGCAAGATGGCGATGCGAGTTTCCAGCGCCGGCAACTCCATTTCGGTGACCAATCCCCACTCAAACCTCGACACCAGACGATGTTCGAGATTGGCGATCTCGCTGGCGGGACGGTCACTGGAAAGCACGATCTGTTTGTGGGAGTCAAAAAGCGTGTTGAACGTGTGGAAGAACTCCTCCTGTATCCGTTCCCTGCCGGCCAAGAACTGGATGTCATCAATCAACAGCACGTCCACTTGCCGGTATTTCTTGCGAAACTTGGTCATGGCGTTGTTCTGGATG
The DNA here is from genome assembly GCA_964514435.1 of uncultured Verrucomicrobiota bacterium. GTDB lineage: Bacteria > Verrucomicrobiota > Verrucomicrobiia > Palsa-1439 > Palsa-1439 > CAZEQV01. The sequence continues at coordinate 6,639 of CAZEQV010000004.1, read as the reverse complement.
GCCTGGATGAACTCGTTGGTGAACTGTTCGCTGGTGATGTAGCACACGCGGGTCGACCGGTTCTTCAACGCCACATAATGGCCTATGGCCTGCATCAAATGAGTCTTGCCCAGACCAACCCCGCCGTAGATGAACAAGGGGTTGTACGCCTTGCCGGGCGCTTGGGCGACGGCCAAAGCCGCCGCGTGGGCAAAGTTGTTGTTCGGACCCACGATGAAACTGTCGAAGGTGTAGCGGGGGTTCAACTTCAGTTCGCTGTCGGATGGGACAACAGTCGCGCACGATGATACCGGCGCGGGATCAACCTGTTTCTTCTCCGCCGGGGCTTTCGCGGGTGTTGAACCGCTGCCGCCTGCCACCACGATCTTCAACCGCACCGGCTTGCCTGTCGTCTTGAGCACGGCCTCCGAAATCAACGGCAGGAAATTGTCTTGAAGCCAGAACTGATAGAATTCGTTGGCCACGCCCAACTGCCATTCTTCCTCCGTCAAACGGACCGGTTGGATCGGCGCAATCCAACGCGTAAACATCTCAGCGTTCAAGGTTTGTTGCAGCGATTTTGCAGCGTCACTCCAAAGCGTCTCCATAATTTTTACCACGGCTCCTCCACCAAAACAGCCAAGTTATTCACAAGGTGTTCACGGGGTCCATACCCCTCACCACCTATTCAGTTGTCACGCCGCCGGTAGGACTGGGCTGTTCGACAGGACTCGTCACGCGCGGTGTATGACCCGCACGGAACATCGCATTTTCACGCAAATTCTCACGATTATGCTCCCAACGCCTTACCGGACTTCACTCCGGCGCATAACCGCAAAACAACCGCGCTTCGATCCTGTCGGCAGTCGGAGGACTGTGAACGCTACAAAACTCAATATCATCAGGCTCCACTCGCAATCGGCATCGTGGCCGCATCCTATTTCTGCCTGACTTGTTAACAACTTATTCACAGCCATCGGCTCGTCCTGCCTTCGCCTTTGGCGCGGAGCGGAGCATAATTACCGAGGGCAACCTGCGCAAACAAAAAGTGACCGGTCCTTAAAATTTTCTGTGAAAAAGTTCTTGCACAAAACACAGACACATTCCGTATGAGTGACACCAAGGCGAAGGCTCCTCCATGGCAAGGCGCGTGTCTCCTCAGTATAGGTGTGGATGCAAGCGTACCGACCACTTCCCACAAGCAGCACCTGATTGGATTCCATTTGATTCCACGGATGACGCGAATAGCATCGCTGATATGACTATCGAACCGCCATCCTCAAAGCGTGACTTGAAGAAAGCTCAAATCGAATGCGACTTGGCTGTTGTGGGAGGTGGACTGGCGGGCACTTGTTGCGCCATCACCGCTGCCCGGCAAGGTTTGCGAGTCGCGCTCATTCAGGACCGGCCCGTTCTCGGAGGCAACGGCTCCAGCGAAATCCGACTTTGGTGGTTGGGAGCAACAGCGCACATGGGTAACAACGCCCGCTGGTCGCGGGAAGGCGGCGTCATCAACGAGCTGATGGTCGAGAATCTCTTCCGCAATCCCGAAGGCAACCCGCTCATAGCCGACCTCGTGCTGTTGGAAAAGGTCGTCGAGGAAAAGAACATCACGCTCTTGCTCAACACAGCCGTATTCGAAGTGGAAAAAGCGTCTCCCGACCGCATCAGCGCTGTGCGGGCGTTCTGCAGTCAAAACTCGACGCTTTACGAAGTGAAAGCCCCCCTGTTCTGCGACGCGTCGGGCGATGGTATCGTGGGGTTCCTCGCCGGTGCGGCGTTTCGCATCGGGGCGGAGCCACGGGACGAATTTGGTGAGGCCTTCGCGCCGACCGGAGAGTTTGGACATTTGCTGGGACACTCCATCTACTTTTATTCCAAGGATACCGGCCGGCCCGTAAAATTCACGGCGCCAAGCTGGGCCTTGCGCGACATCACCCAGATCCCACGCTATCGCACCTTCAACGCCAAGGAACACGGCTGCCGGCTGTGGTGGATCGAATGGGGCGGGCGGCTCGACACCGTCCATGAAACCGAGCGCATCAAGTGGGAGCTGTGGAAAGTCGTCTATGGCGTCTGGGATTACATCAAGAACTCCGGCAAGTTTCCCGAGGCGCAAAATCTCACACTCGAATGGGTCGGCCACATTCCCGGCAAACGCGAGAGCCGCCGCTTTGAAGGCCCGTACATTCTCCGTCAACAAGACGTAGTCGAACGCACCCGGCACTATGACACCGTGGCGCACGGTGGATGGTCCATTGATTTGCATCCGGCGGACGGCGTGTACAGCGCCCTGGCGGGCAGCCATCACATTGGACTGAAAGGCGTCTATGGCATTCCCTACCGCTCCCTTTACAGCCGGAACATCGAAAACCTATTCCTGGCCGGGAGAATAATCAGCGCGACACATGTGGCCTTTGGAACCACCCGCGTCATGTGTACCTGCTCTGTTGGTGGCCAGGCAGTCGGCGTGGCCGCGGCACTGGCGCTCCGACAAAACCTCCGACCTCACGACATCAGCGCCCCCGAGTGCGTGGAAACATTACGACACGAACTCGCCCGCACCGGCCAATACATACTAGGTCACCGGTTCCAAGACGACGCCGATCTGGCCCGTCAGGCGACGATTACTGCCAGCAGCACACAGGACCTCGCCAACTTGCCGGCGGGCGATTCCAAACTGCATCTGACCGTCAGCACGGCTCAACTCTTGCCCTTGCCGCAGGGAACCGTGCCGGTCATCATGTTGTCGTTGGAAGCTGTTCGCGACACCGCCCTGCACGTTGAACTGCGCGTCTCGGAACGTCCCGACGAATTCACCCCGGACACGTTGCTCGCCGAGCAAACCATCGCTCTTACCGCCGGCGAGCATCGCAGTTTGCCGGTTCCGTTCGATTGCCGGCTCGACCAACCCCGGTATGTCTTCCTCTGCTTGGGCGCCAACGAGAACATCTACGTTCGCGAAACCGACTGGCGCGTGACCGGGCTTGTCACCCTGAAACGCGGACGGCCAGAACGCACCAGTCACGTCGGCGGGACCGACCACGAAGTTTGGACACCCGTGCGCCGCCCAGCCGGCAAGAACTTCACCCTACAATGCAACCCGGCCGTTTCCGTTTTCCAGCCCGGTAACGTCACAAACGGCATTCATCGTCCCACCAGCAGTGTAAACGCCTGGGTGGCGGCGCTGGAAGACCCGGCGCCGGCGCTCACCTTGGAGTGGGCAAAACCACAAACCATCCAGCGCATCGAATTGGCTTTCGATTGCGACTACGATCACGCCATGGAAGCCGTGCTGTACGGCCATCCTGAACGCGTCGTCCCATTCATGGTCACCCGGTATCGGATCTTCGATGCCGCTGGTCACGTTCTGCATGAGTGCGGCGAAAACCATCAAGCATGGAACCGCATCACCTTGCCGACAGCCGTGACCACGAATGCCTTGCGAGTGGAAGTTCTGGAGACCGGCGGTCGGGCGCCCGCCGCCATCTTTGAAGTCCGCGTGTACGGTTTGTCCAGATAGATTGCCGCTGAAGTATCACAGTGATATTCTGGCTCCGACATGGATGCTGTGGCCATCATTGTAAGTTTGCTGACACTGGCGGCTGTCGCCGTCGTGCTCGCGGTTGTCCTCCGTGACCGCAACCGTCCCAAGGAATCGGACCCGGCTGTGACCATGTTACAGCAACAGTTGGGAACCTTTCACCAACGTCTCGACCAGCTCAGTCAGACCGTCACAACGAATCTTCAACAGTCCACCGCCTCCATGAACCAACGCCTCGACAACGCCGCGAAGGTCGTGGGCGACTTGCGGGAGAAAGTCGGACAGATTCACGAAGTGGGCAAGGCCGCCGCCGATCTCGTCAATATCCTGCGCGCGCCCAAACTGCGCGGCGGCATCGGCGAACTGTTCCTTGGCGACCTGCTCTCGCAGATTCTCCCGCCCGAACATTACGAGCTGCAGCATCGGTTCAAGAGCGGCGAAGCCGTGGATGCCACGGTCACCGTGGGAACACGGCTCGTGCCGGTGGACGCCAAATTCCCATTGGAAAACTTTCGCCGCGTTGTGGAAGCCGGCACGGAACAGGAACGCGCCGCCGCCCGCAAAGTGTTCATGCGCGACGTGAAGAAACACGTGGACGCCATTGCTGACAAATACATCCTGCCGGACGAGGGAACGTATGATTTCGCGCTGATGTACGTGCCGGCCGAGAACGTGTATTACGAGACGATCATCAAAGACGACGGAGCTTCAGCCGGTGACGAGCGCCCGCTGTTCAGCTACGCGCTGGAGCGGCGAGTGATCCCGGTATCGCCCAACAGCTTCTACGCCTACCTGCAGACGGTCCTGCTCGGACTTCGCGGCATGCGCGTGGAGCAACAGGCCCAGGAGATACTTGCCTCCCTGGCGCGGTTGCGCGGCGACTTCGACAAAATGGAGGAAAACTTCCGTGTCCTCGGCAAACATCTCACCAACGCCACCGGCAGCTATTCCGAGACTGAGAAAACTCTGGCGAAGTTCGATGCCAAACTTTCCCAGGTCGAACAACCGCCACAACTGACCAGCTAAACCTTCCTCTGATATGTCCAGCGAAGAACGTCCCCGGTTGCGGAATGTGGAGTTGATCCCCGTCGAGAAAGACGGAGAACCAATGTTTGCGCTGCGCGACCCGGAAGAGTTTTGCGACCGGCAGGTCATGGTGGGAGCTGGGGCGCTGGCGTTGCTGGAAATGCTGGACGGCGAGCACACCGTCACGGAGATAACCGACATCATCCGCGAAGAATGGAAGCAGGACCTCCCGGCAGGATTGGTCGAACGCTTCATTCGTCAGCTTGATGACGCTCTGTTGTTGGACAGCCCCCAATTTCAAGCGCACCGGGCAAAGGTACTGGAGGCATACCGGCAATCCGGTGTTCGTTCCCCAGCTCATGCCGGTGCCTCGTATCCCGAAGACCCGGCTGCGTTGCGGACCGTGCTGGATTCACACTTCGACAGACCGCACGGGCCGGGGCGCGAGCGGACAACGACGCCTTCTGTCCCCACCGGACTGGTGATACCGCACATTGATTTGCGATGCGGCGGTCCCACGTATGCATGGGCGTACTCAGAACTGGCGGGTGCAACCGATGTGAATACGTTCGTGATTCTGGGAGTGGCGCACGCCGGCAGCCAGAACCGGTACACAGCGACACGCGCGGATTTTCAAACGCCGTTGGGCGCGGTCAAAACCGACCGGAATTTTCTGGACGTATTGGCCGGTAATCTTCCCTTCGATTTGTACGCCGATGAACTGGCTCATCGCCGGGAACATTCCGTGGAGTTTCAGGCGGTCTATCTGCAGCACCTGTTTGGAGGGAAGAGGGCCTTTCAAATTGTGCCGCTGTTGGTCGGAGCGTTCGATGATCTGATGATGGAAGAGAAGCAGCCCATCAAAGATGAGCAGGTGATGTCGTTTGTGATCGCTCTGCGGCGGGCCATGGCCGAGTCCGGCAAGCGCGTGTGCGTGCTGGCCAGCGTGGATCTCGCGCATGTGGGAGGCAAGTTTGGCGACCCGTTCACAGTCAACGAGGGAGTGCGGACACAGATCGAAGCCGAAGACCGCGAGATGTTGGAGATGGTGGCAACCGGCAACATGGTGGCGCTGGCGCAGCACATTTACAAAGACGACAACCGCCGCCGTGTGGACGCATTCCCGGCGGTGTACACGATGCTTTGCGCGTTAGAGGGACCCAAGGGAAAGCTGTTGAACTACGCGCAAACACTGGACGAAGAAACCAATTCAGTCGTCAGTTACGCCAGCATGCGAGTGGGGTAGCGATCACAAGCGGCGCGTCCACTTGTCGTTGTTGTATTTGCCTTCCGCCAGCCAGTTGGACATGGCGCGTTCTTCTGCCGAGAGGGCGTAAGGCTCAAACACACAGGCGAATGTCTGCCGAAATGCTTCCAGCAATGCTTCGGCCGGTACCCGCGCGGCAATGGAACCTTGATGCAGCATGCCGGTGCGGCTGCGTCGCTGGGCGGCGCCGGCCAGTTTCTGGTTGCCGGCCACCACGTCTCCATGGACGGGATTTTGAAAACACTCGTAATTGCCACGGGGCGAGTTGACCGGTTTCTCCGCCAGTTCGGCCTGGGTCTGCAACGCTGCTGCCACGGCGCGATGAATGGCACAGTACGCGTCCGCGGTGGTCATCTGGTGCAACGCATGACCCGCCGGCACAACCACGGTGTACGTGGTGTCCACGTTGTCGCCATGATGAACCAATCCGCCACCGGTAGGCCGGCGCACCACAAGGCGTGTGCCGGCAATGTCGGCGGGATATTTCTGGAAATAACCAATCGAATCAGCCTGCGGATCCCACGCGTAAAGTCGCAGGAGTGGCTTTGACCGTTTGTCCGCCGTCCGAAGAAGAACGTCGTCCACCGCCATGTTAAAAGCGGGGCTGCCGTGAGGATGTTGTATCAGGAACCAAGTTTCCACGCGCCCACTGTAGCGCGAAGGAGCGCGCCGCTAAAGCAGGAACTACGTCGGACAGACAGGTGCCCGGCGACTTTTGATGGGGCCGTGTGGCTTCTCCTGAATCCTCTCGCGTAGAAGCGTGCCATCACACGATTCGCCCTCGCTCACCTCCCGCTCGTTCTCCCCCTTATTCCCAAGCTCT
>CAZEQV010000003.1:23060-39040 GCA_964514435.1 uncultured Verrucomicrobiota bacterium | reverse complement strand
CGGCGGGCAGCCTAAACGACAGGCGTGCCCGCCCTACAAAACTTGCGGTGCCCCCTCCGCTTGCTCGGTGTCCGCAGTGAAGTCCACTGCATTGGAGTCTCGGCGAAACAGAGTTTGGGCACGAGTAGCAATCAGAGGCCAATTCTCCGTTTCCGGACGGGACTTTTCGGGCGGGACAGTGTTGGATGGCGTGGCGATATGATGACGACGAAACAGAGTTTCGCGGACAGATGCGTTCCCAAACAGAGTTTGGGAACGAGGGAAACGAAGGTACAGAGGTGCGTTCCCAAACGGAGTTTGGGAACGAGGGCAAATTGGACCTGGCCGGGGATTGCCGTCGGGCTGCTGTTGCTGGGTCACGCCGCACTGGCGGCAACACCGATTACCGGCACGCTCGAATTGTTGGTGGATGATTACTGGACGATGCGCCTCGAAGCCCGGGACGGTCAGTGGGAACCAGTCCGCCGCACCCGGCCGCCGTTCACGTTCGTGGACCACGGGTACGTGGCGGAACACAGCGGCGACGCGAGCCGGCTGAAGCTGGCGGTGCATCTCCAGAAGGACAACGCCAAACCGCCCGCGTTTGTGTTCTATGACCTCGAACTGGAACGGAGCGCGGACGGCTCGTACACGGGCCGGTACACCGCGCGCGACATCGGCGCGAAATCGAAGACGGTCAAACAGGAGGTCGGCAACGAAACCGGGGCCGTCGCCGACGACGTGAAGGATGCCGGCCCGAAAGAGGGCGCGGCGAACCTGACCGGCACGGTGACGGGCAAACTGTTGCCGGCGGCGGTGACGCGGTCGCGCGAGCCGGTCGGGCCGGGCGAGCATCCGCGGTTGTTGTTGCGCAAGAGCGACGTGGCCGGCTTGCGCGAGAAACTGAAGACGCCGTTCGGGCAGGCGTTTCTGGCCAAGGCGAAGGACTCCGATGACCCGGTGGTGTTGGGCGCGTTGTATCAGGTAACCGGCGAGGAAAAATACGCGACGCTGGCGAAGAAGGTCGTGGCCGGCTACGCGGACATTGACGGCAACGAGGCGTTGACGGGCGGGTGGGGTCACCAGATTGTGAAGGTGGCACTGGCGTTTGATCTGTGTCACGACGGCTGGCCGGTGGAGTTCCGCGACGATCTGCGCCGGCAGATCAAGGCGCGGTTGCCGAAGCGGCAGCATTACCTGCTCGTCGGGCACGCCAACTACAGTCCGCAAAGCAATTACTACGGACCCGGCTTCGGGTCGGCGGCGATTGCGTCGCTGTTGCTTTACGGCGACCGGGGCGCGGCCCCGGCGGCCCCGCCCGCGCCGTTGTGTGTAAAAGACCCCGATTGTCGAGTCGCACCGGCCACGGACTACCGGCCCGCCGCCGGGGTGCCGGTGGTGGCGTTCAAGAATGACACGTTGCCGAAGGACTGGATTTATGCGGGCGGATTCTCACCCGACCGCGAGGCGGCGGCAATCAAGTCGCTCGGCGGACTGGAACACGCCCGGCCGTCGGTGGGCGACGAGGTCAGCGACGGGAAACGGTCGGACCGGTTTCGGGCGGTGTCGAAAGACCCCGACCGGGGCTATTGGAACTGGCGCAACCAGGACGTGATCAGCGTGACGGCGGCGATTGGGCGGCTCTATCACACGGTCAGTTATTTTTACACCGTCATCGAGAACGACCAGCCGCGCTGGGTCGAGTTTGTGATCGGGCCGGACCACGAGGAGTCCGAGGCGTGGCTGGGCGGCGAGCGGATCGAGGAAGGCCACGTGGTGCGGCTGGAGCCGGGCTTGTATCCGTTGCTGGTGCGGGTGCGGATCGGGCAGACGGAACCGTGGGGACAGGAGTTGATCGCGCCGCGGTTCGTCGAGCGCACGGCGGCGCAGGCTCAGGCAGTCAACGCCCGGCTCGCCGCGCAACACGCCGACGCGGTCCGGTTTCATCAGACGGAGCTGGCGGAGTGGAAGCGGCGCAACGGCGAGGATCTCGAGGCGTTGCGGATGTATCACAAGGGCCACGAGCAGGTGTACTGGCATTGCCGGCTCGGTATCGGGGACGGTGGGTTTCAGGCGGAAGTGACGCACTACGGCAACATCGCCGCCACGTATCCGCTGCTGTACGCGGCGTTGCATCGGACGATGTTCGGGCGCGACGTGTCGCCGTATCCGGACGCGACGCACGTGTTGCCGCGCCAAATGATGCAGACGTTCTTCGCCAAGGACGGACCGCCGCAGGTGATGGATTTGAATGTGAAAGCGCACTTTGGGCCGGGTTGGTGCGCGGATTATTTCCCGCTCGTGCCCGAAGCCTACCGGGCTGGCGTGTTGTGGGGCTGGAATTATCTGGCGGGCAAGTCCGGCAACGTGTTCGATGTGGTCAATGGCCGGCACTTGGCGGCGGCGTTTGTGAACTATCCGCTCGACCTGAAACCGGTCCCCCCGGACCAATCGCTGCCCAAGACGTGGGCGGCGGACGGGCTGGGGCATTATGTATTCCGCAGCGGCTGGGACGGCGCGAACGAGTTCATTGGGCAAGTGTTCGTCAAAGCGCAACCGATCCGGGCGTGGAACCATCCCAACGCCGGCACATTCCGTCTGTGGGGACTGGGCCGGCGTTGGAATGCCGCACCAATTGAACGCAGCGGGTACCGGCCCGAGGAATCCATTCTGTTGTTGCCCGACGACGTGACCAACGAAAGTGCCTGCGGTCGCGTGGCCCGGTACGAGCCGAAGCCCAATGGGTCCGGTACGTTGACGATTGACCTGAACGACGTTTATCTCGCGGCGCGACCGAAGCCGGTGGCGAAGAAATCGAAGGACGAGCAATTGGTCAGCGATATCGAGGACGTGCTGCGCGACACACCGCAGCCGGATCACGGCATCGGTGAAGCGACCAAGACCATGCCCATTCCGCAGCAGGTGGTGGACTATTACCGGGAGAAGGACAAGTCGGCGTTGCTGCGGACGATTCCCGGTTTGTACAACCGGTATGGCGGGCGGCTGGCAAACGTGGACAAAACCTCGCCCATCACCGGCAGCCGGGCGTTTGCGTTCGACTACAGCGGCACGAGCGGCGCGCCCTGCCTGCTGGTCATTGCCGACACGGTGCGCGGCGGCACGACCAAACAATGGCTCTGGCAGTTGCCCGACAAGGACAAGAACAACTACCGCGTCCGCGTGGAAGGGCAGACGTTCACCATCGCGTATCCTGACGCCGCCCTGCGGGGAACGATCGTCAGTCCGGCGGACGCCAGGCTGGAATACAAGGAGGACGCGAAGATGTCCTTCATCTACCGGGGCGGCAGCGCGGCCGGCCAGCTCATCACGCGTTCGTTCAGTCTGATCGCTGCCGAAACCAAAGCGAAGGAGGCGGATTTTCTTGTCGTCATCACCGTCCAACGGGGTCCGCCCCCCGAAGTGAAAACTCAAAGTGACGGTGTAACCGTGGGTTCACAGCCGGTACGTTACCGGAACGGCAACATCGAAATCGGACAGCCCTAAAACCCGCGATGCTCAACTGGCCGTTGGCGAGGGAGGTGCAGGCTGTTGATCATCCGACGTTTGACTGATTGGTGAAGTTGTCGTCACGAGCGCGGCTGTATCAGCAGGTTTCTCGGCTCCGTCCGTTGGCAAACTGACAACGGCATCTCGTGACTGGGCGATCAGCACGTCGGATGGCACCGGTGCCTTTGGCTTGGCGGCGCGAGGAGTGGCTGACTTGGACGCACCGGGTCGCGAGCGCGCTGCTACCGGCTTGCGCGATCGCTTGGCGGGCTTGGCGGTTGCGCGTTGGGCCTCCACTTGTTCCCGGAGACGTCGTGCGAGTTTGGCGGATTTCTTGGCGGTCTTGCGGGCCTGCTTGTAGGCTTTTCGCGCTGTCTTGTATCTTGTTTTGGCGGCCTTGGCCGAGGTGGCATCGCGCTGAGCAATGAGTTCGGCCGCTTGTGCTTCGGCTGCGAGGACAGAGACTGACTTTTTAACGGGTGTCGCCTTCTTCATACTGGAGTTTCCTTTCAATCAGACCGAATTCAACTTCCACTGTACACATCGGCGGGTGTACGGCAAGTTTTGGCTGGTGCAAACGAGTCGCTTGCGCATGCGCGCGTGTTTGCCCGATAATGCCGGGCATGACGTTGACCGAGGTCAGAGCCGCTTTGACGGAACACGACATTCGACCCAGCAAATCGCTGGGGCAAAACTTTCTTGTGGACGGAAACATACTGCGGATCGTCGTGGAACAGGCCCACATTCGCAGCGATGAAACCGTGGTCGAAGTGGGACCCGGCCTCGGAGCGTTGACGGAACAATTGTTGGCCCGCGCGCGCCGGGTCATCGCCGTGGAGCGCGACCGGCGATTGTGCGGAGTGCTGCGGCGAAGGTTCCCCGAGCTGGAGTTGATCGAAGGCGACGCGGTGAAGGAAATCGGCGCCATTGCCCGGCAGGCTGGCGAGGATTTCAAGGTGGTGGCGAATCTTCCCTACAGCATTTCGAGTCCGTTGCTGGAACGCCTGGTGGAAGGCGAGCCGAAGCCGTGGATGATGGTGCTGATGTTGCAGCGCGAAGTGGGGGAGCGGCTTGGCGCCACGCCCCGCCAAAAGGAGTATGGGGCGCTGTCGTTGTTCACTCAACTGCCCTACCATGTCACCGTGGCCCACATCGTTTCGCAACGCTGCTTCTTCCCGCGTCCCAACGTCGAGAGCGCAATCGTGATATTGGAGCGACGCGAGCCTCGTGTGCATCTGGAAAAAGGTGCGCCGTTTCACGACATCGTCCGCACCGGGTTTTCACAGCGACGCAAAATGCTGCGCAAGTTGCTGGCTGATTACGGCGACGTGCAGAGCGAACTTCTCAAGCTGGGCGCCGCCGCGATGGCGCGCGCCGAGGAACTCGGTTTGGAGCAATGGATCCGGCTGGCCAACGCGTTTGGTCCCGGAAAGGAATCCAAGCCGTGAAAGAAAAGGGCTTCTCCGACCCGATGGCCTCCGTGCCGTCCCATGTTCCCGGCCGCGATCCCACCCAGCAGCGGCGGTCGTTGTGGCGGTTCATGGGATATGTGCGGCCCTACATCGGTTTGTGTGCCGCGGCGGCGTTGTGCGGATTGATGAAGTTCGTCTTGCCGGCTTCGACGGCGATTTCCCTGCGGTTTCTCGCGGATCGTCTGGCTCCCACGGCATCGGCCACGCAGGCCGGCAAGGCTGATTTCACCTATCGCTGGACGGAAACATATTTGAACTGGCTGGCACACACGTTGCCGGCCTCATGGGAACTGAATACCGGCTGGGGAAGATTCAATCTGCTCGGGTGTTCGCTCCTGACCATGTATGCCGTGTGGGCGGTGACGTTCTATTTTCGCGGGTACTTGTCGCAGCTTGCCGGACACCGTGTGATTTTGGACCTGCGCACGGACCTCTACCAGCACATCACGCGGATGGGTCATTCGTTTTTCCAGAAGCGCCAATCGGGTTCGATCATGTCGCGGTTGATGAGCGACATCGCGCTGGCGCAGAACTTCGTCGGCAACGCGATGACGAACATCTGGATGGATTTGGGAACGTGCCTGTTCTACTTGCTGGTCTTGTTCTCGATGGATGAACGGCTGGCATTGGCGTCGCTGGTTGTGTTTCCCTTCTACATCACCTCCATGCGCACGCTGGGGCGGGCCTCGAAGCGGACATCGCGGGCCGTGCAGGAGGCGTTGGAGGAGTTTTCCGGTGATGTGCATGAACGCATTGCCGGCATCGCCGTGGTGAAAAGTTTCGCGGCGGAACAACGCGAGGCGCGGAGTTTCTTTGCCGGGGCGCGCGGTCTCTACGACCTGACGATGCGCAACGTCCGCATCACCATGCTGTCCAACACGCTGGTGCAATGGTTGACGCAAATGGCGACGCTCGGACTGATCTGGTACGGCGGCTGGCGCGTGCTGACCGGTCAAACGAGCATCGGGACGGTGATCGCGTTCATCATGTTGCTGAAGGAAATGTATCTGCCCATCAATCGCATCAGCGAGTTGAACACCATCCTGCACAACTCTCTGGCGGCCATTGACCGGGTGTTCGAGGTGTTCGACATCGAGCCCGACGTGCAGGAATCGGCCCGGGCGCGCGAACTGCCCAGAATCGAGGGCCGGATACGTTTTGATCATGTGACGTTTGCCTACAACGATCCGACTCGACCCCAGATTCGCGATGTGGACCTGGAGATTGCGCCCGGTGAGGTGGTGGCGCTCGTGGGTCCGAGCGGTGCCGGCAAGTCCACGTTGATCCAGTTGATCCCGCGTTTCTATGATCCGCAGCAAGGTTGCGTGCGCGTGGATGGCTGGGATGTGCGCGAGGTGAAACTTCGTTCCTTGCGCTCGCAGATCGGCATGGTGGCGCAAGACACGCTGTTGTTCTCCGGCAGCGTGCGCGACAATCTGTTGTATGGACGGCCCGATGCCACACCCGGGCAGATGGTGGAAGCTGCCCGCGCTGCGCACGCCCATGATTTTCTCAACGCCTTGCCGGACGGCTACGACACATTGTTGGGAGAGCGCGGCGCCAAGCTGTCCGGCGGGCAGAAACAGCGGCTGGCGTTGGCTCGCGCGTTCTTGTGCGATCCGCGTATCCTGATTCTGGACGAAGCCACCAGCGCGTTGGACAGCGAATCGGAGATGTTGATTCAAGAGGCGTTGGGACGGTTGATGAAAGGCCGCACCAGCTTGATCATCGCGCATCGCCTGTCCACGATTCTCAACAGCGACCGCATTGTGGTGATGGACGCCGGTCAAGTCGTGGAGGTCGGCACGCACCGGCAACTGCTGGAGAATCACGGCCTTTACGCGAGATTGTACGAGACGCAATTCCGGTCAGCTTACGCCGAGGAATCCGCCCGGTTTTCCTGACCGGTCACGGCGGGGAATCGGACAACAGGCGGGCCACTTTGGATTGAAACGACGGCGGACATGTTGGCGGCGGACATTGCTCGGACGCGCCGGATCGCAGATCGGCGAACGCGTGGAATTGTCCGTTTGCCTGCAACGCCAAAACGCGACTGTCGGCTGACCACACAATTTCCCCGCTCTGCCCGCTCATCAACACGGGGCGCGGCACCAAGCCGGGAGACGGCGTCCAGTATGCGGCGAAAATGGGTTCGGCGACGGTGAAGTTGACCAGATAGGCGCGGGAGCGTTTGTCGGGGGCGACGGATTGTTTCTCCACCCGGCCGGTCTCCGGGCCGGGACCCAGCAGGTCGGTGAAAAACTTTCCATCGCGGGAAATCAGTATCGTGCGCGGCCATGTGAACCAGTCGCCGGTGGCGCTGGATTTGTCTTTCGGGAGCCGGACTCCGACAAACATGAAGAGGTCACCGGCATCGGCCACGGTGATGAGATAATCGAGATTCGGCACGCGGAGGATGTTCCAGCTTCGACCACCGTCGGTGGACATTTCGGCGACGGGAGGGATACCGGTTTCCGGTGCGTTGGATTCCCGACATCCCCAGACGATCATTCGCTGCGGTGTGGTGGCGGTGATGCCGAGAGGGTGGAAGGTGAAGTTGCTGCGGACGTTGCTCCATGTCTGGCCGTTGTCGGCTGAGGAAAGAATAGCCGGTATGGTGTGATCCAGTTTGTATTGGATCGGCGCGGGCGAGGCCATGACGGGCGGCGGCGCGTTGGTGGACACGATGGCCCGGTACGCGGCGGTGTGATTGGAGATGATCACGGACACGGCGACGACCAGGTCGCAGTCGTTGGTTCGGCAAGGTTGCCGCAGGGGAAAGGAGTAGACCGCGACGTTGTGGATGCCGCCGTCAGCGGGACGCGTTTTTGTGGCCGTCACGACCGCGTTGGTGTCGGCGGCCTGAGCCGGTGGGAAAAGCTCCATGGCCACGGAATCGGGACGGAATCCTGCCGGCACGGTCATCTTGATAGTTCCGCTGATCTGGTTGGAAGTGAGGATGGGGTCGGAGGTGAATTCCGGCAGGGGAATGATAAACGGGTTGGGATTGCCATCAAAGATCTGCAGGACAAACCGGTCGCGATGTGTCGCCGAGGCGACTTCGTTGGCTTGAACGATCGCGCCGCGCGCGTCTTTGACTTCGCCGTTTTTTCGACCTGAGCGGTCGAAGCTTTCGGCGTGGATGAGTTTCCCGCTGGAGAACGTCTTGCGGAACATCACTTCGCCCGTGGGATACCACCGGGTGTGAATGTTGTCGTTGAGTACTTCGCATTTTGCGCCGGTATCGTAGTAGATGGTGACGGGGCCTTCCGTCTGGCCGTGATTGAGGAGGCGGCGCATTCGGATCTGGCCATTGGGATGCCAATAGATTTCTTCCCCGTGCTGGACGCCGTGTTGGTAATGCTTCACGTAATGACGGGAACCGTCTGGATTCCAAGCGGCGCGTTGACCGTGAAGCTTGCCATCGGCGTAATGTGACACCTGGCTGGTGAGGCGGCGCTCGTAATCATGGTAAAGGGTTTCGCGGCCGTGTTTCGCGCCGTCGCGGTACTCGGTGATCGCGCCGACCCGCGAGGGCGCGCCGTCACGGGCCGGCGTGAAAAAGTACTTGGTGCCGGTGCCGTTGGTGATTTGGCCGAGGGTGTCGCCGGTTGGGGAAAAGTACCGGCCTTCGGTCAGCTTGGATTCCGTGTAAATCTCATCGCTCTGAATCTGGCCGTTCGGGTACCAGGTCTTCCACGGGCCGTGTTCCGTGAATTCCTTGCGGGACTGGAACGCGGCCGGTAGTCCGTCGGCGTAGAGCCGCAGGACGGCGCCGTTGCGCGTGGCTTGGCGCAGTCGTTCGTTGCGCTCCTCGAATGTCAGGTCCTCATAAAGTCCCAGTTGGGCCGGTGGGTTCATCACAAAAACATTCGTGCTGACGATGCTCTCTTGCACAAACGCGCGGGCCGCTGTGACCGCGTTGGAGCCGGCAAGCTCGCCGTGAGTCGAAACCCCCGGCAAGGTCGCTGCACACGTCACCACCATCACCACGGTGGCGCGCCGAATCAAATCAACGGACATCAACGACACGCTAGGCTTCAGGTGTGGCGGCGACTTTGGCCCGCAAGGCTTGCGCCTGCTCTTGCAGCTTCAGTTTGTTGCGGGCATCTTTCGCTTCCCGGCTGCGGGGCCAGACACGGATGATGTGGTGGAGCAAGTCCTGGCCGAAGGTGGCCTCGTCGCCGTTGCCCTCGCTGAAGTGGAAACCGATGTAATACAAATCGGGGGCGGCCAGAATCTTTTCCTTCTTCAGACGGTTGGAAAGCTGGAACTTTCTGTCGGTCACCAGCGATTGCAGGATGCGCAAGGACGGGTCATCCGTTCGGAACCCGTGGCTGAGTTCCTTGGCGCTGTTTTTGACGCCGCACACAGCGAGATCGAACTTGGCGTCATTGTCGAACGCCGCAGTGCCGCCGAGGTTGCGGAAACACTCAACGGCTTTGTTCCACTTGTGGGCTTTCTTGAACTTGAGTCCAACCTCGTGGAATACGCCATCCGCCAAGGCCGGATTGATGTTGCGGAGGAAATACATGAGGGCTTCGTAGCGGGGATTGCCTTCTTGAAGGTCGCGCGCCGCGGCGGCGGCGAACTTCTTGCAGGTCTTCTTGTCCACATTCTCGTTGTGCGGCTTGAGGATCTTCGCCAGCCGCCAGGCCTGTTCCGCCTTGCGTTCGCGGCAGAGGGCATCGAGAAGCAATCGCGTCGCGTTCTTGTTGCGGGAGAGGGCGCCGGCCGCGATGTCGCTAACTTGCGGGTCATCGTGTCCGAGCAGTTTCATCATCAACTTGGCGGAAGCGGCGTTTTCGTTACCGGCCAACCGGCGCGCGGCAAAAGCGCGCACCGGGCCATGCTTGTTGTTGAGAAGCGCCCGCCATTGGGATTCAAAGGAGGCCGGTAACTCAAGTTTCTCCAGAATATCGAGAGCCGTCTGGCCGATGTTGGTGTAATCGTTCTCTGCGAGATACTTGATCAGCACTTTCGCGGTGGAAACGGCCGCGGCACCGCTCAGGTTGATACCGCGTAATCCGATCAAGGCGTTGCGACGAATGTAGGGCTGGATGCGCGGACTCGTGTACTTGAGCAAGACGTTGCGGGCATCCGGCGCGCCGATGTAGCCGATCAGCAACAGACAAGAGGTGAGTGTTCGGTCGTTTCTCTTGACCGCCGGCGAACTCATGAACTTGACGACTTGTTTGTGCATGGCGATGCGCTCGGCGGGTTTGGCGGAACCGATGTGACGGCGCACGGCCTGACAGGATTCTTTGGCGACTTCAAAATCGGGATCAAAAAGCGAATCCAAGATCAATTGCAGCGATTCTTTGGTGTGCAGGCGCGCCAAAATATCCATGTACACCCGTTTCTGCTGTGGAGTGGCTTTGCCAAGCTGCCGGCCCAGATGCGTCACCACATCGCCACCGACTTTCGCCAGGATACCAGCGGCGCGGAGTTTGATCTCCATGTCATCAGAGTCCAGCAACGGCAGGACATGAGGCACAGCGCGAGAAGAACCAATGGCCTCAAATGCCTCCAAGACATACCGGGTCATCAACTGTGTGCCGTCCTTGAGAGCGGCACCCAAGGCATCAATCACCGCCCCATCTTTTGGCGCAAACTCGGTCAGCATAATCGCCGCCGCGCATCGCCGCATACCATCGGGACTTTGAAGCAGCCCGCAAATCCGTTTAATGTTGGTGTCCATGTTGCGCGGTAGGGTAACAAAAGCGACTTGCCAAGGCAATGAAGCCCTGTCAATTGCCGTTTATTGTCACAACGTATTTACCATCAGACTCTTATATTTCCACAAGCAGACAAATCCAGAATGTTTCCGCACTCCCAGAGACCAAACACCCTGAGCTTGCCCTCGTTCCATCAGCCTGATACGTTCGCCAGCACATGACCCAATCCGTCACACTCCAGAACTTGGAGCGAACCTACCGGCAACCCCTCTTCGATCTCATCCGGCACGCTCGCGAAGTCTATCTCGCTCACTGGAAAACCGATGAAGTGCAGCTTTGCACCCTTCTCAGCATCAAAACCGGTGGATGCAGCGAAGACTGTGGCTACTGCGCCCAAAGCGCCCGCTACGATACCGGGCTTGGCGTCCAACGCCTCATGAACACCGACGAAATCCTGACCGCCGCCAAACAAGCAAAGGCCAACGGCTCCACCCGATTCTGCATGGGTGCCGCTTGGAAAGGTGTCCGCGAAAACACTCCCCAATTCAATTCAGTCCTTCACACCGTCCGCGCTGTGGGCGAATTGGGCATGGAAGTATGTGTCACCCTCGGCCAGCTCACGGAAACCGCCGCCCGCCAACTCAAAGAAGCCGGTGTGACCGCCTACAACCACAACATCGACACGAGTCCCGAACACTACCCCAACATCGTCACCACCCACACCTTCCAAGACCGACTCGACACCATCCGCCACGTCCAACAAGCCGGCATGTCCGTCTGCTGTGGCGGCATCATTGGCATGGGAGAAACCGAGACCGACCGGCTCCGCATGTTGGAAGTATTGCTCGGCTTCAATCCGCCCCCCGAAAGCGTCCCCATCAACTGTCTCATGCCCATGCCCGGCACCCCGCTCGAAGAACAGCCGATGGTGGACATCTTTGAACTTGTGCGTCTTATCGCCACCACCCGCATCTATTTCCCAAAATCGAAAGTTCGTCTCTCTGCCGGACGCACCCATATGAGCCGTGAAGCGCAGGCACTTTGCTTCTATGCCGGCGCCAACTCCATTTTCTACGGCAACAAACTGCTCACTGCCGACAACCCGGCCACCGACGCCGACCACAAACTTCTGCGCGATCTCGGACTTCATCCCCAAGCTCCCCACACCGAGATTTGCCTGACCAAGTAATGCAAGTTCGCCGGCCCCGCCTCTTGCGACAGCGACAGCGTCAGCGTCTTTGACGCAGCACTGCCGGACCGCTTTGAACAGGTCTTTCTCTCCATGACCTGTATCGCAGACAGGAACCGCCCAGAGCTTTCGCTACTTCTCCCGCTGTTGCCGCAAGGCCGTCGCCAAATGCTGTTGCGCCTGCTGATTCTTTGGATCAAGCCGCACGGCCTCCTGAAAATGTTTCACCGCCTCCGTCATCCGCCCCTGCCAGGCGTGGAGCACGCCGAGCGTATCGTGCGCGATGCTCGAACCGGGCGCGCGCTCCAAGGCCGCCCGCGCTTCCTCCAGCCGGCCCAGATTCGCCAGCACAATCCCCAAGTTCGCCTGAAACTTCTCGTTGCCGGGTTCCCCCCGGGCCGCACGCTCCAGATGTTCCACCGCCTCAGCCTGCCGGCCCTGGCTCGCCAACATCACGCCGAGATTGAACCGCGCATCCGTGTGCGCTGGTTGCACGGCCACCGCCCGCTCAAACAACTCCAACGCTTGCTTCTCGTCGCCGCGCCGCACCAACGCTTCGCCCAGATTCACCAACGCCCGCGGATTTTCGGGGCGTTTGGCCACGGTGTCCTCCCAAATGCTCACCGCGTCCCGATAATCCATGTTCCGCCGCCAAGTCCCCACGCTGCCGGCCAACACGGCCACCCCGCACAGGACCCACCGGTAATTCCCCCGGCAAAACGCCAGCCCGCCGACCACCCCGATCAACGGCAAATACATTCGCCGTTCCGCCACAACCTCCGACGCGATTGGCACCACACTCGAGGTCGGCGCCAAAATCAACAACACCCACGCCAGCAAAAAACCAAGCTTCGGTTGCCGGACCAACGCCCAAACCGTCCCCGCCATCCCGCCGGCCACCAGCAACCCCGGCAACCAAACATCCGCGACGGACTTCGCCACCGGCCAATCAAAGTAATCCAACGTCAACGGCTGCGGCCACACACTGAGTTGGAGATACCGGACCATCACGCCGCTTTGCGTGAGCAGATACTGCCACGGCGTGACGTGGGAAAAACCAAACCCGACCGTTTCCCCCCGCGGCGCCGCCAACAAAATCGCCGCCAACACCGCCCACGTCCCGGCCAGCGCCGCATACAAACCTCCCCGTTGCCGGAACGCTTCGCGGAACGAGCCGGCCATGAACGTGCGATCATACAACCACACCGCGACCGGGGCCGTGACCATCACCTCCTTGCACGCCATGCCGGCCGCGCAGGCCAGCACCGCCGCCAGGTGCCGGCCGCGGGTCACGCTGAAAATCGTCAGCAAATAACAAAACGCCATCAACAATTCCGTCCGCTGAATCACATACGTGACCGTCTCCGTCAGCAACGGATGCACCGCCCACACCAACGCCAGCGCACCGGCCAGGTGCTGTTGACCGGTCGCGTGCCGCGCCAAACCGAACACCAACCACGCGCACCCGATGTGCAGCAGGAGGTTGACGACGTGATAACTCCACGGCCGCAGTTCGCTGATCGCGTAATTGACCGCCAACGTCGCGCTGACCAGCGGCCGCCCGGCCACCGTGCTTTGCGGCGGCGCGTCCCACAGATACCGGGGCGGCCAGAGATGCCGGATCGTGGGGTTGGCGACGATGGCGTTGTCGTCGTCGAAGATGAACGGCACGGTGAAGGTGTTGGCATACACCAACCCAATCATGCCGGCGATGATCGCCGCCCAGGTTCGACCTCCTTGCATGATCATCAGTCTAGCAAACAGTGGGCACGGCGACAGCCGAAATCCCAGCCAGCCGGCCAGGGAAGATTACTGGTGGTTGCCGGACACGACGTTGTTTGTCACGAAGGGACCGTGTCCGATAGTTGCCGGCGCGATTGTGTCGTCGCACGCGAAACGGCACAGGGACTAATTGTTGCCGGAGCTCTTGGGCAACTGGGAGTGAAGTTTGCGCCAGCGTTGGTCATCGCCAATGAACGCCGGCCAGAGCGCGGACGGCAGCGACTCGATTCGCGGCGATTCGTCCTGGGTTCTCTCCCCAAACGACCGGGGAGAGGAGACAGACTTTGGTTGCAACTGCGCGGCGTTAGAAAAATTGTCTGAGACCCGAAATTACTTCTCAACGCTCCCCCTTTGCTTTGTGTCACAAAGCTCAGTAAGGAATCCGACCGGCATGAACCTCGAACACGCTGAACACTCGCTGGACATTATCCGCACCCTCATGGAGCGAAGCCAACGCTATGAACATATCTCCGGTCTTTCTGGTCTTGCAGCCGGCACGCTCGTGTTGATCGGTGCCGCAGCGCTGCAATCCGACATGCTACCGTGGTCGTCGCCCATCAATTCACTGGTCGTGTGGTCGCTCGTTCTAGCCGTGTCCGTCATGGTGCACCTTCTCATCACCCGGCGCCGCGCCCGTGACCGGGGCGAAGCTCTCTGGACCCGGCAAGCTCGCACGGTGTTGCTGGCGTTGTTGCCGGCTTTCATCGTGGCCGCCGTGATCAGCGTCTGGCTTTGGACAGAACAACGCACCGGACTTTGGCCATCCATCTGGCTGCTGCTGTACGGCTGCGGCACCTTGGCCACCTGCTTCTTTGCGCCCCGCTCCATCCTCTTCCTCGGACTCACCTGTTTGACTGCGGGCATCCTCAGCCTGCTCGTGCTAACGGACCATCCGCTTCTCACCATGTCCATCGGATTCGGATTGACTCACATCGCTTACGGCCTGCTCGTTCTTAGGGCTGAACGCATCCAACAACGCGAACAAGAGTGGCTCGGATCATGCCAAGCAAATTCAATTCACTAAACCTCGCCGACGTTCACGCCGACCTTCAAGCGTTCGACAACCTCGAACGTGTTATCCACGAAAAGGGACGGCTCGCCGTCGTCTCGGTTCTCGCGGCCGCGCCGGCTGACCGCGGCCTGTTGTTCACCGAAATCCGCGATGCGCTCCGCCTCACCGACGGCAACCTCGCCTGTCACCTTCGCGCCCTTGACGAAGCCGGCTACATTCACACGCATCGCCAGCCCGGCAAGTCCCGCCGTGCCGCTGCCGAACCCAACGCGCCCGGCAAACCTGTCACCCGCATCACTCTAACAGCTTCCGGACGGGCCGCGTTTCGTCGGTACCTCGACGCCCTCGAACAGATCGTCAAACGCCACAAATAGCCTGCCCATCCCGCCGTGAACCCCCCATGATCACCCAGACCCACCCTTGCACCACTTTACTTTGTATCACAAAGCACAGTGAAATGGAGAACGCACATGAATCATCAGGATTGGAACCAATACTTCGCTCAGAACCAACTCGACCGGCGCGGTATCGCTTGGACGAATGCGCCCGTAGCCGGTCCGCGTTACCGGACGGCTGTTGGCGCACTATTGATTGATTTGATCTCAGCCAAGCGCCTGAACATCGGCCTGAATGCCCAGACGGCCCATGCGTCGCCCTGTTTGCCACCGGCCCCCTCCGTCATTCTGGTTGGCCGCCTGCTCGCCGAGGATGGCTATCACCTCTCGCTTCTCCAAAGGCTGCTGCCTCTGATGGGTTCATCAACGACGACAGATGAACAGCCGCGTTACCAGAGCGCGCTTGAGAATTGTTGCAGCGGCGCTGGAGCCTGTCCTGAGCCGCGAAGGATGAAGCGCCGTGGGGCAGATGGGCGCAGCGGTTCGGGGTTTGACGCAAACGCCGCTGCACCCAACTGGAATTTCGAAACACCGGCTCCGATTTCATCTCGCGCGCTTTGGCGGCTTCTCGCCCGAAAAACCGCGCTCTGGAAGTGGTGCGGACTGCTCGGACAATACGCCACCGGCGACCCGCTCGATGGCGTTTGCCGGCAACTTCTCCATGACGAAAAGTTCCACATCCGCCTGCTCTGCGAACTGGTCCGCCAACAGTCCGGCAAAGTGACGCTGCTCCAACTGGCCCACCTCCGTCACAACTTTGTCAAAACCACCACCTCGCTCATGGGCCGCCACCACCGGCTGGTCAACGTTCTCGAGTTTTGGCGCGAATCGGAAAAGAACCTTGCCGCGGTTATGCGGTCGCTTCAATCCGGCAACGTGTTCGACCGCTGTGCCAACGAGCAATTGCGGGGCGGGCGCACCGCGAGGCAGGCGTACCGGCATCGGTTTCTGCCGCGCGAAATGACC
>CAZEQV010000003.1:0-23050 GCA_964514435.1 uncultured Verrucomicrobiota bacterium | reverse complement strand
ACCGGCGCTTGATGCGACGTTGAACACAAGCCCACCGGTGCCGCACACCGTTCTGCTGATCAATCCGTTCTACCCCAAGGACCCGCACGCCAGCTTTGGCAAACACGTGCTCACTCCCACGCTGGCGTTGACCAGTCTGGCGGGCGCGACCCCGGTGCATTGGTCCGTCCGGTATTGGGACGAAAACCTGTTGCAGGGTCCGCCCCCGCATGAGCCGTTTCCGGCTGTGGTCGGCATCACGGTTCATCTGACGTTTGCGCAACGGGCGTTTGCGTTGGCGAACTGGTACCGGCAACGCGGCGCGGTCGTGGTACTCGGCGGACTTCATGCGATGTCTTGTCCCGATGAATGTGCGCCGCATGCCGACGCACTGGTGGTGGGCGAAGGCGTGTCCATCTGGCCGGTTGTGCTGGCGGACATCGAGGCCGGCAACCTGCAAAGCCGGTATGAGGGAAGTTATCGGCAACCTTACCGGAATGAACCGCGTCCGCGCCGCGCGCTGCTGCCGCGCCAGTCGTTCCTGACGACCGCGAGTCTGATTGCCACCCGCGGCTGCCACAACCGGTGCGGGTTCTGTTATCTGTCCACGAATGGGTTGCACATTCCCTATCAGATGCGCGATCCGCAACAGATCGTGGAGGAGTTTGCCGCCGATGACCAGCCTTACGGCGTGTTCATTGACAACAATCTTGGTTCGCAACCGGACTATCTGCGTCAACTTTGCCGGGCGTTGCGCCCGTTGGAAAAGATCTGGAGCGCGGCGGTCACGATTGATGTCACTGACGATCCGTCGTTGGTGCGGGAAATGGCGTTGGCCGGATGCACGGGTTTGTTCATCGGCTTTGAATCGCTGACAGACGCGAACCTTGCCGATGCCTGCAAGAAAACGCCGCGCCCGGATGATTATGCGCGCCGGGTCGGGATTCTTCACGATCACGGGATTCAGGTGAACGGAAGTTTTGTGTTGGGGTTTGACCACGACGGGCGGGACGTGTTTGAGCAAACGGTGGAGTGGATCGAACGAGCCAGGTTGGAATGCGCCACGTTTCACATTCTCACGCCCTATCCAGGCACGCCGCTGTTTCGGCAGATGGAAGCGGAGGGACGGTTGTTGCATCGGGACTGGACGAAGTACGACACCTCGCATGCGGTGTTTCGCCCCCGTCACATGAGGCCGGAGGAACTGGAGGACGGCTATGCGTGGTGCTACGAGAGATTGTTTTCACACGGTTCAATCTGGCGCAGGCGACCGGCAGAATCGGATGCCGTGCTTTCGTACCTGGCCATGAGTTATCTGTACAAGCGGTCGAATCGCCTGTGGCATTGGCTGATTCGCCACCGGCTCACCGCCGCTGTCTGGCGTCCCATCGTGGAACATTCACGTCGCCGGCATCTTCGGTTTCGTCGGCAAATCGCCGGCCGCCCGGAACTGATTGCCAGACCCTCATCCACGGTCGTCACGGCCGGGGTGTGAAAGGTCATTCCTGAATCGTCGCTGGATGTTGGACAGCGGCTCTGCTACAACCGCGCGCAAAGGAGCCACCCATGGACGCCAATCTCAACACACTCAAAGACGTGCTCAACCGCGCCCGCGTCGAAGTCGGCAAGGTAATCATCGGCCAGTCCGCCGTCGTGGATCGCGCGTTGATCGCGATATTCACCAACAACCACGCGCTTATCGAAGGCGTGCCGGGCGTGGCCAAGACGCTGCTGGTGCGAACGCTGGCTCATGTGCTGGGTTGCGACTTCGCGCGCATCCAGTTCACGCCCGACCTGATGCCCGCCGACATTACCGGCACGAACGTGTTTGACCTGCGCTCCAGTCAATTCACGCTGGTCAAAGGACCGGTCTTCACCACGTTCCTGCTGGCGGATGAAATCAACCGCGCACCGGCCAAGACACAATCGGCGCTGTTGCAGGCGATGCAGGAGCGGGTGGTGACGATTGACCGGCAAACATTCGCGTTGTCGCCGAATTTCACCGTGTTTGCCACACAGAATCCCATTGAATACGAGGGTACCTATCCCCTGCCGGAAGCGCAAAAGGACCGGTTCCTGTTCAAGATCACGATGAGCGCACCGGCCCGCGAGGATGAGTTGACGCTGGCGCAACGGATGCTCGGTCAAAACTCTCCCGAAGCCACGCTGCAACGCGGCAACATTCACACCGTCATCACCGGTGATGACCTGGTGCGGTTGCGTCAGGTGCTCGATACGATCACGGTGCGGGACGAACTTCTCGGTTACATCGTGGACATCGTGCGGCGCACGCGCGCGCACGACAGCGTGCTGGTCGGCGGCGGACCGCGCGCCACGCAATCGTTGCTGTTGAGCAGCCGGGCTTATGCCGCCATGCAGGAGCGCGATTTTGTCACGCCGGATGATGTGAAGGAAATGGCCGTGCCGGTGCTGGAACACCGGCTGGTGTTGCGCCCCGAGTACGAGATCGAAGGAGTAACCGTGCCCGAGGTGATCGGGAGAATCCTGCAAGAGGTTGCCGTGCCGCGATGATCGTGCCGCAAACCAGATTGATTTTCTGGACGGCCGTGGCGGTCACGCCGTTTGCCGCCGTGGGCGTGGCCATGCCGGCGGCGGTGCCGTTGAGTTTGGCCGTCATCGGCATCTTCATCATCCTGGTGCTGGTGGATGCGTACCGGGGTCTGTCGGCTCTCGATGGTCTGACGGTGGAGACCGGCGGCGTGACGCGGTTGTCCAAGGACCGGGAAGGTTCGCTGGAATTGCGGCTGGTGCGGCCGGCGGAGGTGGCGGGACAAGGGTACCGGGTGCGATTGGGTCTGGCCTGGCCGCCAGAGTTGCAGGCGCGTTTTTCCGAGTTGGACGTGGACTTGCCGGTCAACGCCACGAAATCGCGGGTGACGTGGGAATGTATCGGACGCAAACGCGGCCGGTATGTGTTGGAGCGATGTTATCTGGCGGCGCCGTCACCGATGGGGTTCTGGGAGAAACACGGTTCGACGCCGTTGAACGCGGAGCTTCGCGTGTACCCGGACTTGTTGCCGGAACGCGAGCAATTGGCTGCGCTATTTTTGCGGCGGGCGACCATCGGGGTTCACACACAACGGCAGTTGGGCAAGGGACGCGAGTTTGAAAAATTGCGGGAGTATGCTCCCGGCGACAACTACGAGGACATTCACTGGAAGGCGACGGCCAAGCGCGGGCATCCGGTCACGAAGATTTTCCAGATTGAACGGACACAAGAGATTTACGTGGTGGTGGACGCTTCTCGATTGAGCGCGCGGGAAAGTCAGGGGCAGACCGTGCTGGAGCGGTTTGTGACCTCGGCGCTGATTTTGGGCGTGGCGGCGGAACGTCAAGGCGACCTCTTCGGAATGTTGACGTTCAGCGACCGCGTGCACGGTTTTGTCCGGGCCCGCAACGGCAAGCAGCATCATGTGACCTGCCGGGATGCGCTGTACACTCTGCAACCAAGGCCGGTGACGCCGGACTTTGACGAAGTCTGTTCCTTTCTGCGGTTGCGATTGCGGAAACGGGCGTTGCTGGTGTGGCTGACGGCGTTGGACGACCCAGTGCTGGCGGAAAGCTTTGCCAAGAACGCGCCGCTGATTGCCCGGCATCATTTGGTGCTGGTGAACATGCCCCAGCCGGCAGGCTCGCGGCCGCTGTTCGCCGATTCGACAGTGGCGACAACTGACGACATTTATCGGGCCTTGAGCGGTCACATGATGTGGCATCGGTTGCGGGAGTTGGAGAAAACGCTGCAGCATCAAGGGGTGGGGTTCTTCCAGTTGGAGAACGAGAAGATGTGCGCCCAGCTTGTCTCCGAATACCTGAACGTCAAACAACGGCAGTTGCTGTGATTGTTGATCTCAAACGGTTCATCGCCGAGGAGCGCCCCTACTGGACTGAGTTGGCCGGGATGCTCGACAAACTCGAAGCGGACACGGCTCACAAGCTGGAATTGGAACAAGCGCGCCGGTTTCATTATCTGTATGAGCGCGCCTCGGCTGATCTGGGCAAGATTTCCACGTTTTCATCGGAACCGGAACTGCGCCGGTACTTGGAATCGCTGGTGGCGCGGGCCTACGGCGAAATCCACGAGGTGCGGAGGCGACCGCACCGGCTGGCGCCGCTGCGCTGGTTCTTCGAAACGTTCCCGCAAACATTTCGGCGACAGGCCGGAGCGTTCTGGCTGTCCGGCGCGGTGATGCTGGCCGGTACCTTGTTCGGAGTGGCGGTGATGTTGTTCGATCCTGAATCGAAATCGGTGGTCATGCCGTTCGGACATTTGCTTGGGGACCCTTCCGAGCGCGTGGCACAGGAGGAAAAAGCGGCCGACGACCGTCTGGAGGGCGGAAAGGGATCGTTCTCCGCGTATCTGATCGTCAACAACACCCGCGTCTCCATCTTTGCCATGGCGCTGGGTGCGACGTGGGGTGTGGGAACAATCATCCTGCTTTTTTACAACGGTGCGCTCTTGGGCGCGGTGGCGGCGGATTATGTCATGGCCGGTCAGACCGGGTTCCTTCTCGGATGGCTGTTGCCGCACGGATCGGTGGAGATACCGGCCATTCTGTTGGCAGGACAAGCCGGTCTGGTTCTGGCACGTGCCATGATCGGTTGGGGTGAGAAAACCACGATGCCGGTGAGGTTGCGGCAGGCGGGACCCGATCTGGTGACGCTAATCGGAGGTGTGGTTGTTTTGTTGGTCTGGGCCGGATTCGTGGAAGCATTTCTCTCGCAGTATCACGAACCGGTGCTGCCGTACGAAGTGAAGATCGCCATCGGTGCCGGCGAATTGATTTTGCTGGGATTATTCCTGTCGTTGTCGGGACGCAAATCACAACAGGAGCCGGCCGCGTGAAAACCAACACGCTGGAGATTGTCACACCGGAAGGGATCCGTTTCTCGCTGCTGCTGGCGGGACCGGTCACGCGGTGTTTGGCGTGGGCGGTGGATCTCTTTTGCGTCGCCGCGCTGGCATCGGTGCTTTCCACAGTGGCGGGGCTGTTGGGCTTTTTGAGCGCGGACGCGGCCGTGGCGGTGACGTTGCTGGGATATTTCGGACTGTCCATCGGTTACGGGATCGCGCTGGAGTGGTTGCTGCGCGGGCAAACACTGGGCAAACGCTTGTTCCGGTTGCGTGTGGTGGACGCGCAAGGATTGCGGCTGCAGTTCAGTCAGGTCGTGATTCGCAATCTGCTGCGCTTCTTGGATTCACTGCCGGGCATGTACTTGGTGGGCGGAATTGCCTGCCTGGCAAGCCGTCGCGCGCAGCGGTTGGGGGACTTCGCCGCCAACACGATTGTGGTCCGCCATCCGAAAGTGGAAGAACCCGACCTCGAGCAGTTGATGGCCGGCAAGTTCAATTCATTCCGTGATCATCCCCACCTGGAGGCGCGATTGCGTCAGCGGGTCGGTCCCGGCGAAGCTGCCGTGGCATTGCAGGCGTTGTTGCGGCGCGATGAGTTCGATCCGCCAGCGCGATTGGAGTTGTTCCGCGAAATGGCGGAACATTTCCGCAAACTGGCACCCTTCCCCGCCGAGTCCGTGGAAGGACTGACCGACGAGCAATACGTTCGGAATGTGGTGGACACGTTATTCCGGTCGCGGACGGCTACATCTGAAACAACTGCCGCTCGATAACATCCAAGCCTTCGCCAAGTTCCGCGTCGCGGATCACCAGCGGTACGAGGAACCGGATCACGTTGCTGTGCGTGCCGGCGGACATGACAATCACGCCGTTCTCCCAGCATCGTTTCACCAGCTTGCCGGCAAACTCTTTGGCTGGCGTCTTTGTGGCGCGGTCTTGCACCAGTTCCATCGCCATCATCGCCCCCAGTCCGCGCACATCGCCGATCATTGGATGCCGTGACTGCCAATCGGCCATCCGATCTCGCAAAGTCCCGCCAATCTGACCGGCTCGCTTCACCAACTCGCGCCGCTCGATTTCCCCGATGGCGGCCAACGCCGCCGCGCACGCGACCGGGTTGCCGCCGTACGTGCCGCCCAGCCCACCGGCATGAACGCTGTCCATGATCTCCGCCCGACCGGTCACGGCGGAAATGGGCATCCCGCCACCCAACGATTTCGCCATCGTCACGATGTCCGGCTCGATCTCCATCACCTCCGCTGCGAACATCCGTCCGGTGCGCCCAAACCCGGTCTGGATTTCGTCGGCGACGAACAAGATTCCGTTCTCGCGACAGAACTTGACCAACTCCTGCACATACTCTTTCGGCGCGACGATGAATCCGCCCTCGCCCGTCACCAGTTCCATGACCACGCAGGCCACCTGGCGCGGATCCACATGGGTCTGAAAGAACTCACGAAAGTCGCCGCCTTCGTTCCGGTACGCATACGGGAACGGCATCCGGTACACTTCAGGGGCGAACGGCCCGAACCCGAACTTATAGGGCATCACCTTGCTCGTCAGCGTCATTGCCAGCAGCGTGCGTCCCGCAAAACCGTGCTCGAACGCCACCACGCCGGCGCGCTTGGTGTAATACCGGGCAATCTTCACCGCGTTTTCCACCGCCTCCGCTCCGCTGTTGACGAGCAGCGTCTTTTTCGCAAAGGCTCCGGGCGTGATGGCGTTCAACTTTTCCGCCAGTGCCACGTACGGTTCGTACAACGCGATGTGAAAGCAGGAATGAAGGGACTTGCCGGCCTGCTCGCGCACCGCCGCCACAACCGACGGATTGCCGTGTCCGACGTTCAACGTGCCCAGACCGCCGGTAAAGTCCAGCAACCGGTTGCCGTCCACATCGGTGACCGTCACGCCGCTGGCTGATTCCACAAAGATGGGCGTGACATGAAACGGCCCCGGTGGCACAGCGGCCACGCGACGTTTCATCAACGCCTGGCTTTTCGGACCCGGTACGCTTGTCTTGAGAAGTATGGTCATGGCAAATTCTCCCGGTCGCCCCCAACCTACCTCAAGCGCACCGGCCGTGCTAGAAAAGCTCGCCGGCTTTGCGGACGGGGACACCGAGCTTCTTGTAGGCCAAGTCGGTGGGCACGCGGCCTTGCGGGGTGCGTTTGATGTAGCCCTCTTGAATCAGAAATGGCTCGTACACTTCCTCCAACGTGTCCGGTTCCTCGCTCACCGCCACGGCCAGCGAATTGACGCCGACCGGTTTGCCGCCAAACTTCACGACGAGGGTTTCGAGTATGCGTTTGTCCATTTCGTCGAGACCATGTTCGTCAATCTCCAGCATGGCCAAGGCCGCGTCGGCGATGGCAGCGGTGATGGTGGCGGATTTGACTTTGACCTGCGCATAGTCGCGGACGCGCCGCAGCAGATTGTTGGCGATGCGCGGCGTGCCGCGTGATCGGCTGGCGATTTCCAGCGCACCGGCTTCGTCAATGTCCACGTTCAGGATCCGCGCCGACCGGGCCACGATGGTGGCCAGTTGCCCGGCTTCGTAATAGCTGAGCCGTTCGGTGAGTCCAAAGCGGGACCGCATCGGCGCCGTGAGCAGACCGCTGCGGGTGGTGGCGCCCACGAGTGTGAACCGGGGAAGATTCAGCCGCATGGTGCGGGCGTTGGGACCTTGGTCAATGACGATGTCCAGCCGGTAATCTTCCATCGCGGGGTAGAGATATTCTTCGACGGTTTTTTGGAGGCGATGGATTTCGTCTATGAACAGAACGTCGTGTTCTTCGAGTTTGGTGAGCAGCCCGGCCAGGTCGCCGGCCCGTTCGATGACAGGGCCGCTGGTGGTGAGGATGTTTCGCCCCATGGCTTTGGCCAGGATGTTGGCCAAGGTGGTTTTGCCGAGGCCGGGCGGGCCGATCAGAAGAATATGATCGAGCGCTTCGCGGCGTTGTTTGGCAGCTTCTACGGCAATCTCAAGACGTTCCTTGACCTTGGCCTGGCCGGAGAAATCGGAAAAAAGGCTGGGGCGCAGGGAAACATCGAGCGTCTTGTCGTGAATGGTGGTGGTGACGAATCGTTCGCCCATGCCGGCAAGATGAGGGAATCTTGCCGGCGCTGGCAAGGCAAAATGCGAGCCGTCCGCCGTCAACGTCAGGGGTTGGCGGACTTGATGCGCAGAATCATCTTCTTGCGGGTGTTGCGATCGTCGTCCGGTTCGCCCTCGGTAATGGCTTCGAGATCGCGGTCAACACTGAGATGGTGGTGGATGATGCGGCGTTCAAACGAGGAGAACGGCCCGATTTCGACCGGGTCGCCCCATCGTCGGACCTTGTCGGAAGCTTCGGCGATGGAGCGCAACAGGTCGTCGCGTTGGCGTTCCCGGTAACGTTCACAATCCACAATGACCGGCTGGGTGTCGGGGAATCGGCGGACGAGGATGCGATTGAGCAGGAATTGAAGTTGGTTGAGCGTCTGGCCGTGTTTGCCGATCAATCGTCCCGGCTCGGCGGTGGCGATGTGCAGCAGCGTGGAACCGTCCATGTTGAAGTGATCCACTTTGGTGTGAAGTCCGAGCATGTCGAGCATCTTCTGGAGGATTTCCTGCGATTGCAGCGGCGTGGCGACGATGGGGGCCGCTTTCGGTTCGGCGGAGGCCGGTGCGTTGGTCGGTTGACCGATGTTCTCAGTTTGCATGGTTGACTCCTGGTGGTTGAGACGTTCGGACGCGGCGCGGCCGGGTGATTGGTCCGGCTTCGATGCGACTGCGACGCCTGTTTGTCAGTTTGTTCGGTTGTGTTGGGCGGGTGTGATGCGACTGGGCGGCGGAGGTCCGGTCACGCTGGTTTGGGAGCGGTCTCCGCACTGGTTGTGCGCAGGCTCCAGTATTGCTGGGCGATGGAGAGGAGCTGTTGCACGGTCCAATACAGCGCCAGACCCGCGCTGGCGTTGTAGAAAAACAGTAGCATGATGATGGGCATCATCATCATGATCTTGGCTTGTTGGGGATCGGCGGTGGTGGGCGTGATCTTTTGCTGCCACACCATCGAAGCGACCATGGCCAGCGGGAGCGGATTGACCGGCAGGCCGAACAAGCGGAAAATCGTGTCGGGCTGGGACATGTCCGCAATCCACAGGAACGGCGCGCCCCGTAGTTCGATGGCGCTGCGGAGCATGGAGAACAAGGCGATGAACACCGGTATCTGGACAAGCATGGGCAGGCAACCGGCGAACGGATTGACCTTGTGTTCCTTGTACAGCTTCATCATCTCGGCGTTGAGCTTCTGGGCGTCGTCCTTGTATTTGTCCTTGAGTTTGGCCATCAGCGGCTGAACTTTTTGCATCTCTTTCATCGCTTTCATGCTCTTGGCTTGGATGGGCCAAAAGATGATCTTGATGAGAATGGTGATGATGATGATGGCGATGCCGTAGTTGGGAATGATGTTGTGGAAAAAGTTCATGCTCTGCAGCAGCAGCACGCTGATGATGCTGAACATCCCAAACTGCATGACTTCTTCCTGACCCTTGCCGAGTTGGGTGAGCCGTTTGTATTCCTTGGGGCCGGCGTAGTAGGTGAACTCGTGCTTTTCCACGGCACCGGCCGCTTCCGTGTGCGGCGGCATGACCAGGGCGGCTTTCACGCCCGGCAACGGCCCCTTGACGTTCCAGCCTTCGGGAACAGGAAACGAATGCGCTTCGTACCGCACACCGGCGGCGTTGGTGGAGGGCGTGAGAATCATCGCAAAGAACTGGCTCTTCACCGCGCCCCAAACGGGCGACACGAGTTCGACGCCGGCACTCTTGGTGGCTTTCTTGTGGTCACGATGCACGAACTTGCCGGATGCCACCCAGTCGGTGCCGAGAAAGGATGGGTCTTCGTGCGGCTGAACTTGCGTGGCCGTGCCGATGACCAGTTCGATGCCCTGCGGATTGGGAGCCTGGCCGGCGCCGCGTTGCACTTGCACGGAGCCGGTCAGCTCATAAGCGTTGCCGAGAAAGAACTGTTTGGTAATCGTGGTGCCCTGGCTGGACTGGGCCACGAGACTGACGGTCCGATCATCACCCTTTTCGACCCGGTACGCTGCTCCTGCCGGCACGTCGGGCACGCCGTTGACGGCCAAGGCCGGGAGTTGGGCGTGATAGTTCAAGATCACGTTGCCGGAACCATTGGCGCGGTGTTTCAGCAGTTCGACTTTCTCGATGCCCCCGCCCCAGGATGTGAAGACGATCCGAACAAAGTCGTTGCTGAGTTCCACCCGTTCTTCTGGTGGACGCACGAGCGGTTCGACCTGTGTGACCCGTTCCGCAACGGGTGCCGAATCGGGCTGGATGATGGTGACGTTGGTGGGCGGTGCCGGTGTGGTTGTCTGGCCGGTGAGATTGGTAATGGTGGGAGGCGTTGTTTTCTTGGGGATAGGCGGATAGATCTTGTTGATGATGATCTGACCGCCAATCAACACGGCCATGCAAGCCGCCACAACGAGGATGGTTTTCTTGTCGAGCATGAGTGTCTAGTTCTTCCGCGACGGCACCGGATCGAATCCGCCGTCTGAGAACGGATGACACCGCAAGATGCGCCAAAGGCTCAAACGAATGCCGCGCACCGGTCCGAGCTGTTGGATCGCCTCATGGGCGTAGGCCGAACAGGTGGGATGAAACCGGCAGCACCGGCCCATCGGGGGAGCCGGTAACAGCATTTTCAAGGGCGACAGCAGCCGGTAAAGCTGCAGGGCCGCCAGGCAAATCCGTGTCATCACGATTCAGTTGTCAACACGTCCGCGGCCCGCATCAGTTGAAGGAGTTCGGTTTCCACCTCGGCCAAGGTGGCTCCAGATATGGCCGAGCGGGCGACGAGAACGAGTTGGGTGTTGGGTTTCAATTTCTGCTGATTCAAACGAAATGCTTCGCGCATCAACCGGCGCGCCCGGTTTCGGATCACCGCGCCTCCAATGCGCCGGCTGCTGACCATGCCGACGGCGGTTCCCCGCTCAAGGGAAGTTTCGGGAGGGCGCCACGTGTGAAGGACAACCAGCTTGCCGGTTTGGCGGCTGCCTTGTTCATAGACTCGCCGAAACTCATAGCCGTGTTGCAGGCGGAGGCTTTTCGGGAATTTCTGATGTCCATGCAACCTTGTCTCCGTATGGCCGCTGGCGGTGCAACCGTTAGACCGACAGGCGCTTGCGACCTTTGCGGCGACGGCTGTTGATAACCGCGCGACCGCCCTTGGTTTTCATGCGTTTTCGGAATCCACAGCGACGTTGACGGCGAAGTTTCTTGGGTTGATATGTGCGTTTCATCTAATCCTTCGTAAAGCGTGGCATCTTATCAGCCGCCCCCTGATTGTCAAGAAACCCAACACCCAAATTCCGCGATCGGAGCGAGCGCGGCGGTAACTTCGGGATTGACTGTTTTGCGAAAAGTGATGGAATGAGCCGCGTTCTTTCGACGAACCCCGAAACCAAACCTCAGGAGGCATTATGAAATGCACGGTACGGTTGCTCGAAGGTTGTGTCCGACATCGTCGGCTTCTGTTAATCCCCGTTCTGCTTGGTTGTTTGGGCGTTCTCCCGGCAGCCGATGCACAAGCGCAGGATACCAATCAGGTGAAAAAACTTGAGCCGGTCACGATCACCGGCTCGCACATTGCGACCTTGGATATCGAACCGATTGCGCCCGTTGTGACGTTCGATCGTGAATACTTGGATCGCTCGGGTGCCACCACGTTGTCGGATGTGCTGCGCAAGCTTCCCATCAACAGCGGCGGCTCCTATGGTGACAACAATGCCAGCTCGTTCACACCGGGATCGGCGGGCGTGTCCTTGCGGGGCTTGGGTCAGCAGTCAACCTTGGTGCTCGTGAACGGACGCCGCGTGGCCGCCTATCCCTTCGCGCAAAACATCAATGGCGTCACTTCCAGTTTCGTGGACCTCAACAGCATCCCCATCGCCGCGGTGGAACGCGTGGAGATTCTCAAGGACAGCGGTTCGGCCATTTATGGGTCGGACGCGATGGCCGGTGTGGTGAACGTCATTCTGAGGAAAGATTACACGGGCGCGGAAGTCGGCGGGATGTACGGTAACACAACCAAATCCGATTCCGGCGAGGTGGAAGCCACGTTCGTCGGCGGGTTGGGCGGTGACAAGGGCAGCATGATGGTGTTTGTGGATTACTACGACCGCAACGCCCAGATGCTGCGCGACAGTTCCAACACCGACAAGGCCAATTTCACGCCGCAGGGCGGATACAACTTCAAGAGCAGCCGCAGTAATCTGGGCCGCGTGACCGACCCGTTCACGGGACAGGCTCTCTATGTTCCACCGAACAGCACCGGCATCCTCACGACCAACGATCTTTCACCCAGCTCCACCAAGGGAAATTGGTTCAACTTCAACCGCTGGATCACGGATTATCCCGAGACCACCCGGTATGGCGGCTACACGATCTTCAACTACGAGGTCCATGAAAAAATCGAAGCGTTCCTGGAAGCGGGTTATCGCAACGTGTTCACCCGTTACGAATCCGCGCCAACACCCATTGACGGCGATGCGGACGGGATTTTCATCGGTCCTGACAACCCCTTCAATCCCTACAAGGGCATCACCAATGCCCCCATTGCCTTCCGTTATCGCACCACAGAGGTGGGGCCGCGCATTGACGAGATTGACACGGACTTTGTGCGCGCGTTGCCGGGACTGCGGTTCCACCTGCCGAATCAATGGGAAGCGGAAACAGCATTCCTGTACAATTCGGTGGAGAGCGTGGACGTGGGAAAGGGGTTCCTTTCCTTGCCGGCCCTGCAGTCGGCGTTGAACGACACCAACCCAGCCACGGCCTTCAATCCGCTTGGCGGCAAGAACTACAAGAACCCTCGCTCCACGCTCAACGACATCACCGTCCGCACGTACCGGCTCGGTGAATACGAACTGATGAGCTATGATTTGAAGGCGGCCGGCCCCATCTTTGACATTCCGGGCGGTCAAATCTCGCTCGCGGTAGGAGGAGAAACACGGTGGGAGAGCATCCTTGATGAGCCGGATTCGTTGTCCGCACAATTTGGTGTGGTCAGTTCCGGCGGCGTGGCCCCATCGGAAGGCGACCGGGACGCGCAAGCATTGTTTGCTGAGATCAACGTGCCGATCTTCAGCGCGGCCAACCGCAAGGACTTGCTGGAAGCGCTCGAGCTCCAAGTGGCCGGCCGCTACGAGAACTACAGCGACTTCGGCGACACCGCCAAACCGAAAATCGGTTTGAAATGGCAACCGGTGAAACCCTTGATGATCCGCGGCTCGTACTCGCAAGGCTTCCGGGCGCCGTCACTGGCGGAACTATTTGTCAGCAATATCGGCTTCCAAGACGGTTTGATTGACACCCGCCGGTACGCTCAAACAGGCAGTGACGAAGACAATGGCACCACCCAGTACAAGATTGAAACGGGCGGGAACCCCGACCTCCAACCCGAAGAGTCGGAATCGTTCTACGCGGGCTTCGTCGTGGAACCGCCGATGATCAAGGGACTGAGCTTCGGCGCGGATTACTCGCACATCACAGTCAAAGACGTGATACAAGCCGACGATGTTCAGAGCCTTCTGAATCTGCCCATCGCCCAGCAAGCTCCGTACATCCATCGCGCCCCGCCGACTCCCGAGGAACTGGCCAACGGCGTCACCATCGGCAAGATCTTGAGCATTGATCAACGGTTCGTGAACTTGTCCGAACGCAAAGTGGACGCCGTTGACCTCAGCCTGTCGCAAGTCTTCGATACCAGCGCGGGGGTCTTCACGTTGGATGGCAACGCCACCTACCTGTGGCATTGGCAGGAGAAACAATCGGAGAACACGCCCACCGAGGAATTCGCCGGCACCTTCGCCTTGCCGCGATGGCGCATGAGAACAAGTCTGTTCTGGACCTGGAAGAAATTCACCTTCGGTCCGTCGGTGAATTACGTATCCTCCTATGAAGATGGGTTCGGAGAACGTGACGTGGACGACTGGATCACCGTGGACTTGCAGGCGACTTACCAAGCCCCGTTCGACACCACGATCACCGTGGGCGTGCTCAACGTGGGCGGTGAACCGCCTCCGTTCACGTCCTACGTCACGGAAGGCTACGACACGCAGACCCATGACAATCGCGGTCGGTACTGGTACATCCGGGTCACCAAAAAACTCTAGCAACCCGCCTTGACCTCACAACAGGCGACGCCACCCCGGTGACGTCGCCTGTTTTCTTTCTGTGGCATCACCGGCCTGATTCCGCTATTTTCCACCCCATGCAACCATTGCCCTTTGCCAATCTTCGACCCCACAAAACCAGACGGTTCCTGCCCCCCGATCTGACACTCGACAAGTGGGACACCATCGCCCCGTTCTTTGATCGCCTGGAATCAGCGGCCAACGCCGCCACCTCACCGTCCGCGCTCGAACAATGGCTGCTCACCTGGAGCGAACTCAATGCCGCGCTCGACGAAGAAGGCTCCCGGCGCTACATCGCCATGACCTGTCACACCGACAACGTCGACGCCGAAAAAGCCTATCTCGATTTTGTCGAAAACATCGAACCGCAAATCAAACCCCGCCAGTTCAGGCTCAACCAAATCTATCTCGCCCACCCCCACCGCCCCGCCCTGCCCCGGCCACGTTATCTCGTCTTTGACCGCGACGTGGAAAATCAGGTCAAACTCTACCGGGACGAAAACGTACCGCTGGAAACCGAGGACGCCAAACTCGGTCAGCAATATCAAAAGCTTACCGGCTCGCTCACCGTCCAGTTCCGCGGCGAAGAGAAAACCCTCGTTCAAATGTCCCGGTACCAAGAGGAAACCGACCGGGCCCTCCGGCAGGAAGCATGGGAGTTGGTCGCCAAACGCCGCTTGCAGGAGGCCGGCAACTTTGACGATATCTTTGACAAACTGATTACGTTGCGCGGACAAATCGCCGCCAACGCCGGCTTCGCCAACTACCGTGATTACGCATTTCTCCGCATGGGCCGATTCGATTACACCCCGCAAGATTGCGAAGCATTTCATACCGCCGTCGAGAAACACATCATGCCGCTGCTGCGCGAACTCAACGCCGAACGCCGCGCCCAACTCAAACTACCGGCCCTGCGACCGTGGGACCTCGCCGTGGATCCGTTGAACCGTCCGCCGCTGCGACCGTTTGAAACATCCGACAGACTGGTCAGCAGCGCCCAACGCATCTTCAACCAGCTCGACCCGCAACTCGGCGCCGACTTCCAACTCATGCAGGACAAACGCCTCCTCGACCTCGACAACCGCAAAGGCAAGGCGCCCGGCGGATATCAATGCAACCTGAGCGAATCCCGGTTGCCGTTCATCTTCATGAACGCCGTCGGCATCCAGCGCGACGTGGAAACATTGCTTCACGAGGCAGGCCACGCCTTCCACGCGCTCGCCACAAAGGATGAAGATTTCTACGCCTACCGCAGCGCCCCCATTGAATTTGCCGAAGTCGCATCCATGAGCATGGAACTTCTCGGCAATGAGCACCTCGAAGAATACTACTCGCCCGCCGATGCCAACCGTGCCCGCCGCAATCATCTTGAGGGCATCATTGGCATCTTCGCCTGGATTGCCGCCGTGGACGCGTTCCAACATTGGATTTACACCCACCCCGGCCACACCCGCGCCCAACGCTCGCAAGCATGGTTGGCGTTGATGGAGCGATTCAGCGGCGATGTGGACTGGTCCGGCTACGAAGCCGCTCGCGCCAACATGTGGCACCGGCAACTTCACATTTTCCTCAACCCGTTCTATTACATCGAATACGGCATAGCCCAACTGGGCGCGTTGCAGGTCTGGGCCAACGCCCGTAACAACAAGCCCGCCGCCTTGCGAGCGTACCGGGATGGCTTGGCGCTGGGCGGCTCCCGCCCCTTGCCGGAACTGTTCAAGGTGGCCGGTTGCCAGTTCGCTTTCGATGCCGGCACGATTGCGCCGCTGGTGGACGCCCTGCGACACGACCTGAAACAACTGAAATCATGACCACGCAACCGAGCTTGTTCCGACGACCTCTCCCGGCTAGATTTCACGCCGTGAAATGGACGACGTTCATTCTCATGATGCTCATGGCCTGCTCGGTTCATGCCGGGGACGATGCAACCGAAATGTGGACCAAGCTCGAATCAGCAGACGACAAATCCGTTACCCCAATCTCCGACCAACTCGTCAAACTCGGCCCATCTTCTGTCGCCGCCTTCGAACACAAGTATCTCGGATTGCCCACCGAAACCCAAATCAAGAAATGGATCACAGACCTTGATGACGCCAAGTTTGCCGTTCGTGAGGAGGCAACCGCAAACCTCGAAAAACTCCCTCCTGCCGGGCGCCGATATCTGACTGAAGCGCTCGACTCGAAGTTGGCACAAGATTCGGTGGAGGTGCGCCTTCGATTGAACGAAATACTCTCCAAGCCGGTCGCTCCCGTCCTAAGAGAACCCTTGGATGTCGGGTTCCAAGCCCGCGCCATCCATGTTCTCCGTCAAATCAACACGCCGGCAGCCAGGATGTACGCCGAGCAAATGGAACCATCCACCGGCATGAGCTTGCTGAAAAATCTGAATCCGAAGGCTCACGCCGTCGCGGCAGAATGGAAGGTGACGGCGGAAGGATTGATCTGCCCCGTGGACGATTTTGCCACTTTCAGTCTCCCGTTCCGGCCCAAGGGTGCCTACACGCTGGAAGTTGAGTTCCGTCGCGTTGAAGGCAACGACGGCATCCTCATCTTGCTGCCGGTAGGCTCGCGCGCCGGTGCCCTCAACCTCGGCGGGTGGGGCGGCGAAACCTGCGGCTTGGAGCAAATTGACAACAGCGGAGCTGACGAAAATGAAACAAGTGTGAAACAGTCCTTTGAACTGAACAAACGCTACACACTGAAAGCCACGGTCATACCCAAAGGCGACGACGTTCAAATCACGGTTTGGCTCAACGGCAAGGAGTTCATTTCGTGGTCGGGCGAGTCCGGCCGGCTGTCACCTCACTCGATCTGGAGGTTCAAGTATCCCGGTGCGCTCGGCATTGGAGCGCATCAATCTTCCGTGCTGTTCTCCAAGATCAATCTGCAGATGCTCCGCGGCGACATCGAACGCCTGCCCTGATCAGTCGGCTACGGACAACTTCTCCAACGCCAGCAACAACGCTTGCGTCCCCTTGCGTCCATAGCCCAATTCCTGCGCGGTCACATACAGCTTCCGCGCCAGCGCCAGACCCGGCAGCTTGATCCCCATCCGGTCGGCTTCCGCCAACGCAATGCCCATGTCTTTCACAAAATGATCCACATAGAATCCCGGCTCAAAATCACGGCGCAAAACCCGCGGCGCAAGGTTCTCCAAGGTCCAACATCCCGCCGCCCCGCCGCGAATGGACTGAAGCATCTTCTCCAAATCCAACCCCGCCCGTGCCCCGTAAAACAAACTCTCACAGACGCCAATCATCGTCCCCGCCACGACAATCTGATTACACATCTTCGCGTGCTGTCCCGCGCCCGCTTCGCCGTGGCGCACCATCGTCTTGCCCATCAACCGCAACAACGGCATCACCCGTTCCACGGCGTTGGCCTCGCCGCCAATCATGATGGACAACGCGGCATTGCGGGCTCCGACATCGCCGCCGGATACCGGCGCGTCAATCGCGGTTGCGCCTTTGCTCCTTGCGGCACCGGCAATCTCGCGCGCCAGCGTCGGCTCGGTCGTCGTCATGTCCACCAACACCATGCCGGCTCGCGTCCCGGCCAGCACACCTTGCCGGCCCAGGTACACCTCGCGCACATCCGCCGGGAACCCGACCATCGTGAACACAATGTCCGATTGCTCCGCCACAGCTTGCGGCGATTCCGCCCGGACCGCGCCGCGGTTCACGAGTGTTTGTGCTTTGGACGGCGTGCGCGAATACACGGACATCCGGTTGCCTGCCGCGAGCAAATGTCCGCACATGGACGTGCCCATCACGCCGGTGCCGATCCATCCGATCCTTGATTGATTCATGATGTTTTGTCCTGCGGTTGCTTGCCGGGGCGAATGATGTACGTCCATTTCGTCACACGCTGCATCATGCGTCCCGGCAAGAACACCGCTTGCTGCAAGTTCGAATACAAGTTCGTGCCCATGTACCGCAACGCGGCGCGCGTGCTGTACGCCTTCTGATCCTCCAATCCCACCAACCATCCCAGCGCCGCCAGCCGCAACGCGCCGGAGATGATGAACAACAACCCGTGGTACGTCACCGGCCAGCCCCACAGTGTCCCCTGCCAGTCTTTGAATCCCTCCGCCACCGCGCCGCCAAACAATCCGCTGAGCACACCGGCCAACGCGCCGAACAGACTGCACACGGCCACGTACCCGCTGCGCTCGGGCTTGCCGGCGTACTTGTCGCTCAACATCAGCATGATGTTGAAATTGGCCAGTTCGATACCGGGCCACGCCGCCGTGGCCACAATCACCGCCACGTATCCCCAGAGCCACTGGTCCTTCGTCACAAAAATCCAAGCCATCCCGCCGTGCACGATCAGCAGCCCGGCAATGATCAACACAGGTTTGCGTCCCAACCGATCAATCAACCGACCCCAGATCGGGTTGAAGATCATCAACACCACCAACGGCATCACCACCAACATCAGATTCGCTTGCGTGTTGGACATGCCGGCCACATCGAACAAATACAGCCACACAAACTGTCCCACATATCCGATGGAAAACGTCAGCGTCGCCGTGAACCCGATAAATCGCCGGAAACTCCGATCCCGAAGCGGTGTCCGGATCAATCCCAAAAAACTTACCTCCGCGCGGTTGGCTTTCTTCTCCAGTTCCGGCACCGGCAGAAAAAGGAGAAAATCAAACGCCCCGCACACGCCCGCCACGGCAATCATACCGGACAAGACATACATCATGGCTTGTGTTCCGCTCTCCGTGGCTTTGTCCAAGAGAAATCCGATCACCGTTGTCACCAGCAACCCG
Organism: uncultured Verrucomicrobiota bacterium; assembly: GCA_964514435.1. Lineage (GTDB taxonomy): Bacteria > Verrucomicrobiota > Verrucomicrobiia > Palsa-1439 > Palsa-1439 > CAZEQV01. Next base: position 4,224 of record CAZEQV010000003.1, on the reverse strand, counting down.
GTAAGCTGACCCAATTGCGAGCGCCGTGAAAAGTACCGGCCACGAATCCTTCCCGGCACCAAGTCTGCCATCCACGAAATCCATGCCGGCGCGATCATCTGCCCCGCCGTCCACGACAAGCCGACCAACCACAGAAACGCCACCCACTGCCAGCGCACCGGTGCGACCCACGGAATCAACGCCACGAACAACCACATCAGGCGATGGACCAGCCCGAGGACGATAAACGTTTTCTTCCGGTGCCCGTATCGCTCCAAAATGTATCCGGCCGGCAGTTGCGTGAGCGCGCCGAGAAATGGCAGAGCGGCCAGTATGCCGTAACCGAATTCCGGCAAGCCCAGTTCCTTGGCCAAGCGGGTCAACGCCGCGCCGGTCACGATGTAGAGCCAAGCCGCGCCGAACAACCACGCGATCGTCACAAATCGCAGCGACTGCCGCAGCCAAGAACCTTGTGGATGATGACCTGACAAACAACCTCCTTGTCACCCCCTCTAGCAAACGCTCCCGCGAAATACCAGCCATTCAATCACAAGATCGCCCGACCCGCGCTCCCGGCTTCACAGAACCAACTCCGCTACGTACAATCCGCCCTCATTGCCAACCATGGAACTGCTCAACAAACTCGAACGCATCTTGGGACGATTCGCCATCGCCCATCTCACGCTCTACATCGTGGCCGGTCAGGTTGGTTGTTTCGTGCTGGGTTTCTTTGACCAGGAATGGATAAGCATCTTCGCCCTCATACCCGACCGGGTTCTCAGCGGCGAAGTATGGCGACTTGTCACGTTCATGCTCATGCCGCCGTCGTGGAGTCCGATCTGGGTTGTGTTCGCGCTCTACCTGTTTTATCTGATGGGCAACGCGCTGGAATCCGAATGGGGTGAGTTCCGATACAACTTTTTCATCCTCGTCGGCTGGTTCGCCACCGTGGCCGTCTCGTTTATCTATCCCGGAAACTTCTCCACCAACTCCTACGTCTTGGGATCGGTCTTTCTGGCGTTTGCCTACCTGTATCCCGATTTTGTCATCCATTTGTTCTTCATCTTGCCTATCAAAATCAAATGGCTCGCCCTAATCGCTTGGGCCGGGTACGGACTCACGTTGATCATGGGCGGATGGCTCGACCGGCTCCTCGTCGGGGCAGCCATCCTCAACTTCTTGCTGTTCTTCGGCAAAGACATCCTGCTTACGATGAAATCGCGCAAACGCCGCATGGAGTTCGACGCCCGCAAACTGCGCGATGATTCCCTGCCGTTCCATAGCTGCACGGTCTGCGGCATCACCGACAAACAAGCGCCCGACATGGATTTCCGAGTCTGCGCCGAATGCAGCGGCGACCACGAGTACTGCGCCAAACACATTCACGCCCACCCGCACAAGACCTGACATGATCGCCCAACTCTTCCCCGGTGGCCTCCCCGTACCGGACGAACGCGCCAGCCAACGCGGTCAACACTGGCCGGCCGAGTGGCTTCGATTCGCCGACAACCTGACCGGCCGAGAGATCGTCCAATTCACCAACTCGCGCGCCACCAACCAGCACCCCTACTTTACCGGCCCCGCCGTCACGGAAGACGGACAACGGCTCCTGTTCATCTCCGATCGCACCGGCAATCCCAACCTGTTCTCATTAAACCTGCACACTGGCGGGATACAGCAACTCACCGACAATCGCTTCGGAACATTGCGCCAATATGTGTTCCCGTGGGGTAACCTTACCGGCCTCGGCAAATCGTCTGTCTCGCTCAACGCGCGTACGGCCACGCCTACTACATGCAAGGCCGGCAGGTCCGCCGCGTGAACATTTTCACAGCCCAGGAAATCGTGATCGCGGAACTCCCGCCCGGCTGGGTCACCGCGTTCACCCACGTTTCCACCGACGACAAACTGCTGTGCATTCCCATCGTTCCCGCTGCGGCGTTTGAAGGAGAGGAAGAATCCCACTGGGGACTCGCCGTGGACAAGGTACCGGGACGTAATGGCTTCAGCAGCATCCGCGACCGCATTGACCGGCTCCGACTCGAATCGCTGCTGTGGGTTGTCGCCACCGACGGCATTTCTCAACGAGTTTGGGCAACGCAACACAGTTGGATCACGCACGTCCAGTTTCGCCCCCCACGACAACCGGCACCTCCTGTTCAACAACGAAGCGATAGCCGACCTTCCCGGCACCCAACGCATCTGGATGTGCAACGGCGAAACCGGCAGTGTCTGGAAAATCCGTCCCGAACCAGCCGACCAACCTCAATGGAATTGCCATGAACTCTGGACGCTCGATGGGAGCGAGATTCTCTATCACGGCAAGAAACCGCATCCCGACAACGGTGCCATGACAAATTTCTACGGGTTCTGCGATCTGACCGGATTGCGTTACCGGGAGTTTTTCCTACCGGCCACCGACGAACGCAACTATGGCCACTTTGGCGTCCACCCCGAACGGGACCGGGCATGGTGCGACGGGTATTTCGATTACGGAGTCATCAACGAAATCGCACCGGATGCCGGTCGCGTTGCCCGCGCGACTCCCCTGTGCCGGCACGATTCGCAGTGGCTCTGTCAGGATGACCACCCTCACCCCATCCTCACTCCCGACGGCAAAACATTGATCTTCACATCTTCACGCACCGGCACCGCTAATGTGTATGGCGTGTCCGTGTAACAAGTGATTCAGGCATTCGATGATCCGGCAGCGCGGTCCCAACATTCCTGTCACAAGCTCCTCACCGGCTTCGTATCATTCATGAAACCATGAACACACCGCGCTCCGATGCTGAACTGCTCGCCGCCTTTGCCGGCAACGGCGACCAAGCCGCGTTTGCGGAGCTGGTCGCGCGTCACGGGCCGATGGTCGTCCGCGTGGGGCAAGCGATCCTACGTGACCGGCAAGGTGCGGAAGACATCGCGCAGACGACTTTTCTCGTGCTCGCCCGCAAGGCGGACGGCTTGCGCTCGGTGCCGACAGTCGCGCCGTGGTTGCATCGCGTGGCGTGGCGGTTGGCGGTAGATGAACTGCGCCGTCGCCAACGCCGGCAAGCCCGTGAAGAGGAGAACGTCCGCATGAACACCCCCGTATCCCCGGCTGATCTGTCGGCCGTTCACGAGGAACTGGGCGGGTTGCCCGACCGGTATCGGAGCGCGTTGGTGGTCTGCTATCTCGAAGGTGAACCACAGGAATCGGCCGCGCGCCGGTTGGGACTGACCGCCGCGGCGTTGCGCAAACGACTGGAGCGCGGCCGGGAACTGTTACGGAAGAAGCTGGTCCGGCGGGGCGTCGCGGGAGCCACGGCTGGCGCGGTGACGGCGTGGTTGACGGCGGAAGCGGGCGCGGTCAGCCTTTCGCCCGCACTCGTCACCCAAATCGTCCAAACCGCCGCCGGTGGCGCGACCGCCAGCACCACCACCATCCTGATCGGGGGTCTGCTCATGAAAACGAAGACACTGGTTGTCGGCGCCGTGGTCGCCGTGCTGTTGGTTGGTGGCGGTTGGCTCGCGGTGTGGTGGACGACACCGCCGCCGGTCGAACCTGCGCCGGCTCCGGTGGTCAGGCTCTCACTGCCGGCACCCGTGACCGAACCGCCTCCCTCGCCGTTGAGTAACGGCGCGTCCACGTCGCTCGTGCCGCCGCCGAACCAGCGGTCGCTCATCCTGCGGCAGGCCCATCCGCCGCTGGAAGTGACGGATTCGCGCGGACGCCGGTATGTCGCCAAGAAGATCGAAGACCTGAAGTCGCTCCCACTGTGGAATGCGGGGTTGCAAACCGGTTTCATCGCGACCTTCCGGCTGACGGCCACCGAGCAGATTCAGTTGCAACAGTTGTGGGACAACCTCTGGCAAACTGGGGACGCTTACGGGCCGTTCTTCGACGTCGCTGAAAGCAACGGCGTTTTGGCGGTGAAATGGAAGGGCGACGCGTTCCTCGCAGCCTACCGGGCGCAACGCCAACAGGTCACCGGTCAACTGCTGACTGGCGCGCGCGGCATCCTCGGCGACGAACGCGCCGAAGTGCTCGGCTGGCTGCCCCAGGTCGGCAACATTCATTACCCCAATCTGCTGCCCGATCCGGCCCAGCCGGTCGGCGAGTACCAGTTCACGGTCTCGGTGACAAATGCCAACGGCGTGATCGCGATGCGGTACCACGCCAAGACCGCGACTGGCTCGGTCAGCGGCCAGAACCCCGGCCTCGGTCCGTGGCCGGCCCTGGGCGAACAGTTGGGTGTGCCCCGC
>CAZEQV010000002.1:0-42551 GCA_964514435.1 uncultured Verrucomicrobiota bacterium | reverse complement strand
CGCGCAGCGGGCCTTCAAGCGAGTGGGTTTGGCCGGTCGCTCTCATGCACACCGCGATCAACGACGCCAACAGATTCGTGGACACCGCCAGCCGGGAACCTTTGGGGATGTTGTTGACGCTGCTGACCAGCTCCAGTCCCATGCCGGGGACAACCATCCGCGCCAGTAGCTCCGAAAGTTTCTCGCCCGAACCTTCGATGCCCGGCGGAACGATACCGGCAGCGATCACAGCGGCTTTCAACAATCCGAGATAATCACGGGCAAAATCGAATACCTCCGCCAAATCGGAAATATCCACCGACTGCCCCAGGTCCACACTCGACAATCGCAGCACCGGCTCGTCAATCACCCGCAGATACGCCTCGACCGGCGGACGCGGCGACGCATCGCGTCCGTGAACGCCGAGGTCAATGGAGATGTTCAACACCCGCGCGCCTTCGGGGAAATCCATACCGAGGAAAAAGATGTCGCTCCAGCCGCTGTGCGACAAATCCATCCGCACCGGCGTCAGTTCGCGCAGGATGGGAAACGCGCCATCCGGTCCGGTGCGCTCGCACAATTCGCGGCGAATCCGCAACGGTTGATCCTGCGGATGACCGATGCGAAACATCCATTGGTTGCCGCGAACCGACCGGACACTGCGGCGCACCTGATTGGCCAGCGTCTGGAAACCGAGGTCGTGATACGCCGCCGCCAGTGCGCTGCACAAACCGTCGTTCCCGCCGGTGCGCTGTTGTTCGGCGAGAAAACAATCTATCGCCTCCTCGAACCGCCGTTCGAGAAGATCGGTGTACCCGGCATACGGAATCGTCGCCCGTGCATGCAACCCGGCCACCTGCGGCAGATGGAAACGGTAGATCGCGTAGAGAAAGAACAGCGCCCGGACACGCTCGTAGAGGTTGTCGCTGCGGCGTCGGAACGCATCAAGTTCCCGGCACTCGGCGAGCAGTTGGTCGCGTGAAGCGTCCCGGCAGACGGTTTCCAGCGGCGTGTGGCGCGTGCCGGGATCGGTCGAGGTGATGATGGAAACGAGACGGGTCATCGCCGGTATTGCGCCGCCAATTCCAAGAGATGAACGAGCACCTCGTCACGGTCGTTGCCGCTGAGCGCCAACGCCAGTTGACCGGTCAGCAGACCGTATTTGTCGCCGATGTTGTGGCGCGAGCCGGCCACTTCGAGGGCAAGGTACTTCTCGCGTCCGGCCAGCCTGGCCAATGCGGGCGACAACTGGACGTTGCCGGCTTCGCCTGCGGCGGCGACCATTTCCCCAAGCAATTCCATCACCGTGGCCGTCAACACATGCATCCCGAAGAAACACAGATAGTGCCCGGCACGCAGGCCGGGCACGATGAGATGTTGTTCGGCTTCGGTGGGCGTGGGTTTTTCGATGACGTTTTCAATTTGATAGAGATGGTGGCGGCCGGTCACGCGCCGTCCACCAATCGCGCCGTATTGCGGCAACATCGTTTCGCGGGTGGGTTGCACGGCGGACAAGGCGCAGTTTTCCGCCACCGCCGTTTGCACGAGTTGGCGGGCGCAGCGTTCGCCGGTATGGCTGATGTACATATGGTCGCTGACCATGTGCAGAAACGGCGCGTGGCCGACGAACGCCCGCGCGCAATGCAGGGCGTGGCCGTAACCAAGCGGACGATCCTGTCGGACAAACTGAAGCCGGTCGGAATGGGAGCCGGCCGCGTCGAGAAAGCGCGGTTCGTCCCCTGGTCGGATGACGACACAGATTTCTTCCGCGCCGGCGCTGCGCGCTTCTTCGATGATGATTTGCAGGGCGGTTTTCGAGACGCCGTCGCGGTCCACGAGACGTTGGAGCGGCAGTTCGCGTTGCCCCTTGCCGGCGGCGGTGATGACAGCTTTGGTGATGTTCACAGGCGTTCCCGGTTGATGATGCCCGCAGGTTAACGGCTGGCACCGTGAAATCAAGACTGCAACGTGGCGGTGGTTTGCCGGCCCGGCTCCTTGTTGTGGTAAGATGCCGGCAATGAAAAAGCGCGCTTGGATGATCCTGCTGCTCACGCAGACGTTCGCCTGGGGTGAGACGGTGATGGTGGAAGACGATGCCGGGCTGCGGTCGGCGCTGACCAAAGCGCGACCGGGTCAGCGCATCGTGTTGAAGCCGGGAACGTATGCGGGCGGGATCAATGTTGCGGAAATGCGCGGGAGCGCCGCATCGCCCATCGTCATCGGTGGCGCGGACGACAACGCCGCCTTGCCGGTCATCAAGGGCGGCACTGAGGGTATTCATCTGGTCAACCCTCGTCACGCGGAACTGCGGAACCTGATTGTCACGGGCGCCAAGTTCAACGGGATCAACATTGACGATGGCGGCAGTCGGGAGGGCACGGCGCAGAACATCGTGTTGCGAAACTTGCGGGTGGGAGAACTCGACCCATCCGGCAACCACGATGCCATCAAGCTGTCCGGCGTGCGTGATTTTGAGATTGTGGATTGCGTGTTGGAACGCTGGGGCGCGGTCAGCGGTTCGGGTGTGGACATGGTGGGATGTCAGCGGGGCAAGATCGAGCGGTGCGTGTTTCGCCACCAACCCGATACGGCGTCAGCGGCCAATACCGGTGTGCAAGCCAAAGGCGGGACACACGCGGTGGTGATCCGACGTTGCCGGTTCGAGCACGCGGGCGGGCGGGCGGTGAACATCGGCGGCAGCACGGGGCTGAAGTTTTTCCGGCCGCCGCTGGACCAGTGGACGGGCGACCGCTGGGAAGCGCGCGCCATCACCGTGGAAGGCAACACATTCGTCGGCTCCGCCTCGCCGGTTGCGTTTGTAGGCGTGGACGGCGCGGTCGTGCGGTTCAACACGATTTACATGCCCGGCAAGTGGGCGCTGCGGATTCTGCAGGAGAACACGTCACCGGGTTTTGTTTACTGCCGGAACGGTGCGTTCACAGACAACATCGTGGTGTTTCGCTCGGATCGCTGGGGCGAAGGCGGCTGCAACATCGGGCGAGGAACCTTGTCGGAAACATTCCGATTTGCGCGGAATCTATGGTTCTGTGTGGATGCTCCCGGCAAGAGTCGTCCGCGATTGCCGTCCGTGGAAGCCGACGGCATTTACGGGGTGGACCCGATGTTGAGCGCACCTGAGAAAGGCGATTTCAGTCTGCGTCCCGGTAGCAAGGTTGGCAAGGTGGGCGCGACGGCATTGGATGGCGGAGGGGGAGGGATTCGAACCCTCGATGGACCGTAGGCCCATACTGGTTTTCGAGACCAGCCCGTTCAACCGCTCTGGCACCCCTCCGTCGCCAAATCGCGCCGCCAGACTAGCCGTCCGTCCCGCCAAAGTCAAACGACTCACTTGCGTTTCTGATTAGCAAATCAGGGTTCTGCCGACTCGGCGCTTCGGATGCGATTGGTGAACAGCCACGCGGCGATCATTAGAAACAGCAGCCCAGCCAGGTTCAAGTACAGCGTCTGGCGGTCGCTATCCATTCCGGCGAGGCAGGGATACACCAATCCGAACAGAATGAGTTCCGCGCAGATAATCTTGCCGGCATGGCCGTGCGTCCGCAGAATCAATCCACCCAACACAAGAAACATCGGCAATGCGATCACCGCCGCCGTGCCCCAGAATCCCAAGAATGATTCGCTGATGTCACCGAGCAATCCAAAGCCGAAGGCCGCCGCCGAGCCGATCATCACGCTGGTCAAGGCCGACCACCGGTGATTGGTCAACACACCACCCAGCAGCACGGCGGCAAACATGAGCACCCAGCCCTTGCCGGCCTCGCTCAACACGGCCGCTGTCACCTCGCCGGGTTGTTCCAGTTTGGGCATTGCCACGCCCATGCCTTTGTTGGAAAGAGCGCGGTCGAGTTGGAACACGAGCCGCGACCCCGTTCCGGCAGGCTCCACTTTGGTCGGTGTCATGCAACCTTCGGGATAGTTCAACTCCCGCTGGGGGAAATCCGGCAGGTTCACGATCAACTCGAAATCGCGGATCTCGCGCGATTCGCGCACTTGAAAATACCAGTACGACAAACCGCGGCTCTTGAACGACACCTCGAAGTCAACGGTCACGCCCGCCGCCAGCTTTTCCTCCAACACCAACGCGCCGCTCTCGACACGCATCCGACCCAGCGCGTTCGTTTGATTGAGATTCACGGTCAGGTCGTTGTAAATCGCCGATGAGGATGGCAACGGGAACCGCAACACGGCTTTCACCTCGCGGTCGGCGGGGTTGCGCAACAGATAGTGGAAGCGGTTGTCCGTTTCGTAGCCGGCATACACCGCTGAGCCTTTCTTGCGTGGGTTTTTCTTGATCGTGACAACGAGCAGCTAAGTAAGAAACGGATTGGCCGTGACCGTATGCGTAAGGGTCTTCTTGCGCAACACGGCCGGACGTGACAAATCCTCAGACTCGATCCGTTCGGTCGTTTCCTCCTCATAGGTCATGGTGACGCCGAGTTCGGACTGGACTTGTTCCGTCCCCCAGATGGTGCGGACGGCGTGAAAGTTCACGTCGGTAATACGCCCGTGATTGTGACGGAAGTTGCTGAGGGTCCGGTCGAGATAGCTCTGCAACGTCATCACCGACCATCCCACCATCACCACCAGCGTACCGGCCCAAACCAACCGTCCCAGTTGCCGGTATATTGCCCAGCCGATGCCGGTTTCCATTGAATCCGTCGGCTTGCTTCGCCTCAAAACCGTTGTCAGAAACAACGCGGCCAACGCGCCCCCCAACGCGAGCGCCAGAACCGGCTGGCGCCCCAGAAACTCATTCCCCAGATCCAGAATACGACCGATGAGACCACTCATGACCCACACCCCCTTTTGATGGTTGCCGAACCGCTTGAACAAACGACACCTCCGGCCACGGAGACACCGAGCCTGTGCGGGGACAACCTCTCTTGTTGGTACTACCTCCTTGGTGTTGCGCGCGACTTGCGGCAACTGCCCCGCACTATACGCCCGCTGTTCCCCGCGTCAATCCTTCGGATGTTTGCGTTGCGACACACATCGTGGCCGGGTACAGTCTAACTGTGAGCGAGAGAGTGAAACGGGCGTTGTGGTGCGCCGCGGCATTGTTCGTTAGCGCCACGGTCTGGGTTTCTTGTGCGCGCTTTCTCTTCTGGCCGGATGTGGATGCTCATTTTGGCGGGACGAACGCGCCGGCGCGGGCGGATGAATTGGCGGCCCGGCACTTGCGGCTGTGGATAGATCCGCAGGCGCGGGCGGTGGAGATCAATCGGATGCGCGCCAGCAACGCCGAATGGGATTTTATGGGACGAACGTTCTTCGTGCTGTCGCTGGCCAACATGTGCCTGCGCGACCCGTCCCGGCAGGGAGATTACTTGCCGGTCATGGATACGATCATTGACGAAACGCTGCGGTTGGAACGCGAGCAATCCATGTACGTGTTCCTGATGAGTTATGCGCGTTCGGCGGATTACCGGGTGAAGCCGGAGCGGAGTTTGTTCGTGGACGGCGAAATCGCGCTGATGTTGGCCGCGCGTCGGCTGGTGGCGGAACGGAAGGAGTACCGGATACCACTGAGGGATCGCGTAGTGATCATCCTGGAGAGGTTGCAGCGGGAACCGTTCGGCTTTGCGGAGAGCTATCCGGATGAATGTTGGATGTTTGACCATGCGATGGCGTTGGCGGCGTTGTGCGCGACGGATGCGTTGGAGGGAACAAATCACCGCGTGTTTGCGCGGCAATGGCTGATGAAGGCTCGCGAGAAAGTGGTTCACAACGATACCGGCTTGTTGTGCTCAAGTTTTTCGTTGGACGGCGAAATCTCTGATGGCCCGGAGGGGTCGAGCATTGGGTTGATCGCACACTGTCTGCAATTGGTGGACGCCGAATTTGCGGAGGATCAATACCGCCTGGGCAAACGCGCGCTGGCGCGAGTGGTCAAGGGGTTTGGGTATGCGCGGGAGTGGCCGGATTCGTGGCAGGGACCGATGGACATTGATTCGGGGCCAATCATACCGGTGTTGGGTGTGAGCGCGGGTCAAGCGGGCTGGCGTTTGTGGGGGCCAGCGCGTTTGGGGATGGGGTGTATCTACGGCAGTTGTTGTCCTCGCTGTATATGGCGGGCTTTCCGGTGCGCGGACGTGGCGAGTTGAGGTGTTCCGCGAGCAATCAGATCGGGGATGCAGTGTTGTTGTATGCGATGACGCTGGGGCCGATGTGGGGCGAGATTCAACGGAGGTCAACACCGTGATTCGGCGATGGTGGAACGCGCCGCTGTGTTCGCCGGCCGGCCTGTTGTTGCGGGCGGTTGTGATCTTGATGGTGTATGCCGTGCTGGAACTGGCAGGAGACCGCGCATTCACCAGCATTCTGTGCGGAACACCACCGAGCGACGCGATACCCTACCGGCGCGCGCACATCATGGGCGTGTCGTATGTGCTGGTGTATTTCGGCGCGTTGTTGGTGGCCCCGACATTGTTGCTTGCGGCCGGCATCCTCGTGTTGGTGAACCGGTGGCGGCAGCATTCCACGCGCGTGGTGGGGGGGAAACGGGATTCTTGAACGCGCACTTTCAAGGCTCTGCAAACAGCGCGCTTGCTCCACGCAACGGGGGGCGTTAGGTTCGAGGTGATGAGAAGGACGATTCAGACGTCGTGGCGTTGGCTTGTTTGGACGGGACTGGCGCTGATGTTGTGGAGTGGCGGGAATGGGACCGTCGTGGCGCAATCAAACAACCCCACTGTTTGTGTGATTGCCGTCCGTGAGGATATATCGCACAACACGCTGTTTCTTGTGCGGCGGGCGTTGCGCGAGGCCGGTGACGCCAGGGCGGCCGCCGTCATCTTGGACATGGAGACCAACGGCGGTCGTGTGGATGTGACGGAACGGATCATCCGGTTGCTGGAGCATTTGAAAATTCCCACGGCGACGTATGTGAATCCGAAGGCGTATTCAGCCGGTGCGTTCATCGCCTGCGCGACGGACAGGATATATATGGCGTCCGGCAGCGTGATCGGGGCGGCGACGCCGGTAATGTTGGTGCCGGGTTCGGCTCCGCAGGAATTGCCGGTCGCGTATCAGGAGAAGATCAGTTCCGCGATGCGGGCGTTGATTCGCGCGACGGCGCAGGAGAAGGGGCATAATCCTGATGTGTTCGAGGCGATGGTGGACGCGGACAAGGAAGTGAAGATCGGGGAGGTGGTCATCAGCGAGAAGGGTAAACTTCTCACACTGACACATGAGGAAGCGGCGCGGGTGTATGGCGAGCCAGGCAAACCGTTGTTGTCATCGGGCACGAAGACCGGTCTCGATGATGTGCTGACGGACATGGGATTCAGGGGCGCCGGCATCCTGCGGGTGGAACCGTTCGGGTTCGAGTTGCTGGGGCGGTGGATTACGATGATTTCGCCGTTGTTGGTGTTGGTGGGGTTTGCGGCGATTTACATCGAGTTCAAGACACCGGGTATTGGCTTGCCGGCGTTGGTGGCGGTGATTTGTTTCAGCATTTATTTCCTGGGGTTCTTTGCGGCCGGGCTGGCCGGTTGGGAGGCGGTGGTGTTGTTCGTGTTGGGGTTTGCGTTGTTGATTGTGGAGGTATTCGTGTTGCCGGGATTTGGTGTGACCGGAGGTGCCGGGATTATTTGCATCTTGGCCGGGCTGGTGTTGGCGATGACGGAGCGGTGGCCGGGCGGGCCGACGCTGCCGAGTTGGCCGGATTTACAGGTGCCGATTTTCAAGGTGGTGGGGCTTGGTTTTGGCGGGTCGTTGCTGGTGGCGTTGTTGCTGGGGCGTTTTCTGCCGCAGACAAGTTTGTTTCGTCGGATGGAGTTGTCGGCGGCGACGAGCGCGGAGCAGGGCTACACGGCTTCAACGGGCGAGGCGCGGGCGCTGGTGGGCGCGGTGGGCGTGGCGGAGACAATGTTGCGGCCGGCCGGCAAGGGGAAGTTTGGCGACAGGATTGTGGATGTGGTGACGGAAGGCGATTTGATTGAGCGCGGCGCCGTGATTCGGGTGATGGAAGTTCATGGGAGCCGCGTGGTGGTGAAGCGGGAGGGTTGAGCGATGATGGATGCGCGCACGTTGATCGTGATCATGATGCTGGCGGCGCTGGTGCTGTTCGCGCTGGAGGTTTATGTGCCCGGTTTTGTGCTGGGCAGCATCGGGCTGGTGTTGATGATTTCGGCGGTGGTGGTGGGCTATCGGGAATACGGCGGAACAGGCGCGATGATCGTATTTGTAACCGGTTCGGTGCTGGGGTTGGTGGTGGTTTTTTCGTCGTTGAAGTATTTTCCCGACACGTCAACCGGCAAGAAAATGATTCTGGGCGCGAACCAGGCGAATATGCGCGCTTGTGCGGCACCGACGGCTGAGTGGGTCGGGCGGGAGGGTGTGGCGCAGAGCATGTTGCGGCCATCGGGCGTGGCCGTGGTGGATGGAAAGCGGCTTGATGTTGTATCGGAATCGGGCATGATCGAGATGGGCAGCCCGATCAGGATTGTGGCTGTAACCGAGAACCGCGTGATTGTGCGAAAGATTTAACTAAAAGGAGAACACCATGGAAGAGCTGGGCAAGTTGGTCATGATGGGCATCGGGGTTGTGGGAGCAATCGTCCTCTTTGTCATATTTATCATTTTGATTTCATTTCTAAACACGTGGATTCAGGCGAGATTCTCCGGCGCGCCGGTCAGTTTCTTGAATCTGTTCAGCATGAAACTGCGCCGTGTGCCGATCGGGCTGATCGTGCAAAGCCGCATCACGGCGGTGAAAGCAGGTTTGCCGTTGACCACCGATCAGTTGGAGGCGCATTACTTGGCCGGTGGCGATGTGAATCAAGTGGTGCGCGCTTTGATCGCCGCCGACAAGGCTCAATTGAACCTCGATTTCAATCGCGCTGCCGCCATTGACCTCGCCACGCACCAAAGCGGCAAGAGTGTGTTCGAGGCCGTGATGACCAGTGTCAATCCTCGCGTCATTGATTGTCCCAATCCCGCCACCGGCAAGCAGTCCATTGATGCGGTGGCCAAGGACGGCATTCAGGTGAAAGCCAAGGCGCGTGTGACAGTTCGCACAAATCTCGACCGGTTTGTTGGCGGGGCCACCGAAGAAACCATTATCGCCCGTGTCGGTGAAGGAATTGTGACCACCATCGGATCCTCGGACACATACAAGGCTGTCTTGGAGAATCCCGACAGCATTTCCAAGCGGGTGTTGGAACGCGGACTCGATGCCGGCACGGCTTTTGAAATCCTCTCCATTGACATTGCCGACGTGGATGTGGGTGACAACGTGGGCGCCCGCCTGCAGACAGAACAAGCGGAAGCCGACAAACAAATCGCCCAAGCCCGCGCGGAAGTGCGTCGCGCCACGGCCGTGGCGCAGGAGCAGGAAATGAAAGCCCGCACACAGGAAATGCGCGCCAAAGTGGTGGAAGCCGAAGCGCAGATTCCGATGGCGATGGCGGAAGCGTTCCGCTCAGGCAGGCTTGGCGTGATGGACTATTACCGGATGCAAAACATCCAATCCGATACCCGGATGCGACAGTCCATTTCCGGTGAGGATGCGCCGAAACCAAGCTGACCGGGACGCGCGACGTGGACTGGATTTGGATCATCATTGTGATTGTCGCGGCCATCGCTCAGGGCCTTGGCAAACTCAAGAAAGAGGACGATTCCCCGGATGTCGAGGAGCCGCCCGTGGTGATCACACGCAAGAAACGTCCGCCCGTTTCCCAGACGACTCGCCGCCCCGTTCGTTCACAAATGACGCCGCCGTTGGGAGAGAAACGCAATCTGCCTCCTCCGGCCCCCCCGGTCACAGAGACGTGGCAGGTGGACAGTGAGAATCTTCGGGATTTTATCGAACAAGCAACGAGGCCCAAGTCCCGGCGCGAACCGGTGATGCTTCCGCCGCGCGCGGTTCCACCGCCGCCGCCCATGCCGGAGCCGGAAGTTTCCGCCAAACCAGTGCGCCGTGAAGCTCCTGCAGCGAAGGCCGCGCCGGCGAGGTCCGCGCAATGGACGGCTGCGTTGAGAGATCGAAGCAATCTTCGCAACATCATCATTGCCTCCGAGATCATCGGTCAGCCACGGTCCTTGCGGGAACTGGAGAACTGACAGCCGGGTCAATCGCCGTTTACATTGTCTCCGAGATGAATAACTTGGCACAATGATCGTCGCAGGGATGTTAGACGGAGGGTCATACAATGAGAACAAGTTCCAAGATCATGTTGAGCGTTGGGGCGGCGACGGCGTTGCTGCTGGCCACGACGACGGATTCGGTGGCGGGTGGAAACTACGCGTTCAGCTTCGGTTTCGGCAGCGGCAGCAGTTACTACGGCGGGTATTACGGCAGCGGTGGCGGGTGTGGTCCGGTTTATGGGTTTTCCTATTCCTACCTCCCTCCGGTCACCTATTACTACTACAGTCCGCCACGCTACGTCTGCGTCCCCCCGCCTGTTGTGTTGTACCGGCCCGTTTACTGCGCGCCTCCCCCGCCGCCGGTGTATTGCTACCCGGGAAGCGGAAACTATCTGAAACGGTGAATGAAGACCGGAAGGCCGTCGTTTGGTTGCGACATCAGGACGTAACGGAAGTTAATTCCTTTACGATCAACGAAGCCGCCCGCTCACTGGCGCCCGGTTGACCGAGACTGGCGACAACGGCCGCCAGATCGCGATCCATCTGGCTGCGTTTGCGAGTGTTTTGGAGCAGATCGGTGGCGACGCGAGCGATACGATCGGGTCGCGCGGCTTCTTGCAGCAATTCCGGCACGATTTCCTTGCCGGCAATCACATTGGGCATGGCGATCCAGTTGATTTTCAAGACCAGTCTGGCCGCCACGTAGGTAACCCAGTTGACGTGATAAATGACCACCATGGGACAGCCGAAGTAGGCGCATTCCAACGTGGCCGTGCCGCTGGCGACAAGGGCGAGCGAGGCGCGCTGCATCAGGTCATGCGCGCCGCCGCGTTGCACTTCGAGGCGGGGGTGTTTCATCATGACTGCGATCTTGTCGGTCACCGCCGCAGCCACGAACCGGCAATCACCCGGCATTTGCTCGATGGCCTTGGTCATCAACGGCAGATTATGCGAGACCTCTTTACCCCGGCTGCCCGGCAAGATGGCGACGAGCTTAGGGTCGCGCTGCACGCGTTCCTTTTCCTCGGACAGCAGATCCACCATCGGATGTCCGACAAACTCGACACGCAACCGGGGGGCGTGCTTGGCAAACCAATCCTTCTCAAACGGAATGATGGTCAGCAGCAGGTCGACGTCCCGTTCCATCTGTTGGGCGCGGCTCGAATGCCACGCCCACACTTGCGGTGAAATGTAGTAGATGACCTTGATGCGGGGGAAACGCTTCTTCAGTTCGCGGGCAAACCGCAGATTGAAGCCGGGATTGTCCACCAGCACGACAGCGGAGGGCTGACGGCGTTCGACTTCGTCCATGAACTCAAAAAAGATGCGCCGAAATTTCCGGTAGTTCTTGATGGCATCCACCAATCCCACGACGGCGTGCTCGGTGAAATCGAGCAACAGTTCCATACCGGCGGCTTGCATGCGCGCGCCACCGGCCCCGAAGAACGTCCAGTCGGGTTGCCGGCGGCGCAAAGCGGTGATCAACGCGGCGGCGTGCGTGTCGCCGGACGTTTCTCCGACCAGAAACATGACCGAATGGCTGTTCATGGGTGATGATGAATCTGGGCGGTGATCTCCATGGCGACTTCGAGCGCCTGTTTGGCGGCTTCGCCGCTGACGAGCGGCTCGCGACGCAGTCGGACGCTCTCAATGAAATCAATCAGTTCCAGTTTGAGCGGCTCGTCCTGTTCAATCGGGACCGGCTCGCGGACGACCTTCTTGCCGCCAAACTCGCTGACGATGGTGGTGGTCTTGCCGGCCAACAGCTTTTTCAGAATGTTCGACTCCTTGGCGTCATCGGCGGCGATCCGGTAAAGCTGTCCCTCTTGTCTCATATAGTCGAGGGAGATGTAAGCCGCGCCGAATCCGGTGCGCCCGAAGATGCGGATTTTTCTCATGCGTTCCGGTGAGACACGGCTGGCGGTGATGTTGGCGACGCAGCCATTGGCGAATTTCAACCGGGCATTGGCAATGTCTTCCGACTGGCTCAGGACGGGGATGCCGACGGCATCCACGGAGACGAGCGGTGATCCGACAAGCGAAAGCACCACGTCCAGATCGTGGATCATCAGGTCGAGGACAACGCCGATATCCGTGGATCGTGCCGGGAACGGTGACAGGCGGTGGACTTCGATGAACCGCGCATCGGTCAACATACCGGACAGGTAACGCATGACTGGATTGAATCGCTCGACATGGCCGACCTGAAGAACGCAGTGACGCGACCGGGCCAGTTGGACAAGGTCGCCGGCTTCCTGCGGGTTGCGAGCGATCGGTTTTTCCACGAGGACATGTCTGCCGCCTTCGAGGAACATCCGCGCCACTTGATGGTGTTGATCGGTCGGGGTAGCGACGCTGACGGCATCCACAACCTCAGCAAGCTTTTCGGCCGTGGGAAAACTCGGACAACCGTATTTCTGGGCAACGGCTTGCGCCCGGGCGGCATCAGCGTCCACGATGCCGGCGAGCGCGACCTTGTCGGGCTGGGTCTTGGCAAGCTCCGCGTAGAGCCTCGCATGGTGTGAGCCAAGGTGACCGGTGCCGACGACGCCGACTTTGATCAGAGATTTCATGATGATTTTACAGCCACAATGCGCAGGCCGGCTTGGTTTGCGGCTGCGAGGACTTTTTCGCGGTTGAGCAGCAGCGTTCGGCCTGCTTCCATGGCGAGGACGCTGATTTTGACTTGGGCGGCCGTTTCGACGGTGCGCAGGCCCACGCAGGGAATGTCGAACCGAAAATCGTGATTGGGTTTGGCAACTTTGATGACGACAGCCCCGCCCTTTTCGCCGGCCAGTTTGCCGCCGCGGGTCATGCAGCGATCCGTGCCTTCCAGACCTTCCACGGCCAGCACGGTGCCCTTCTTGACGACGACCGTTTGCCCAATATCGAGTCGGCTCACTTCCTTGGCGATGCGCAGGCCGAACGCGATGTCTTGTTGTTGTTCCTCGTCGGGTTTGCGCTTGGTGAGGATGCCGGGAGCCGGTACGTTCTCGCCGAGGAACGGGCGGGGATCGAGGAGCTCGACGCCGTCCTTGCCCATTTCCTCGACGACAGCGCCGAAGATGGTCTCGGCGTTGCGCTCTTTGAGTCTGGCGATGGCGGTCATGGCACGCAGGTCGAGGCGAAGGTCTTTGAAGAGGTTTGAGGGCGCGATGCCGCCGGCCATGATGGCACGAGTGATGCCGCGCGAAGTGAAGACATTGATGAGTTTGTTGAGTTGGCCAACTTTGACCCACTCGACAGCATCGGCAAGCGATTCGATTTCCAAGCTGGTTTCGCCGTCGAACGCCGCGGCCACAATGGTGGAATCGCACGTGTGACGGATGGAACGCGCCAAAATGAGCGGGAAATCGCCGCTGCCGGCAATGATACCGATGGGAGGCTGCATGCGCGGCGCATCTTTGCGATTCAGCGCAATGATGACAAGCAAATTGGCCGAATCGGGTTTTACGCTGGCGCTGGACGGGTTCCATTTCTAAGATGCGCGGGCTTCGACGAATGATCTGGCTGGTACTCACATCCGGTATTGTGGCGCTGGGGGCCTTGGCGTGGTGGTTCAGAAAACCACGACGCTCTGGGACGCCGTCGTATTCCTGTGAACGGCGCGCCGCCGTGATCGAGCGGGCGCTAGAGCAACGGTGCGATTTGCGGATCACGTACTGGTCGAAGTCTCACCAGAAGTTCTTGAGACGAATCGTGACGCCGGTGGCGTTGGATGGACATTTGCTGCGGGCGTACGATCATGAGAAGTGCGCGCCGCGAATGTACCTGGTCACCCGGATCCGGCGGGTGAGTTTGGTCTCAGCGGATGCAACTACCGCCGCCGTGCCGCTCTATTTCCGGACGCATCGTGGCGTGGTGTGGGCCGTGGCATTGGGGGTTCCGGGGCTGCTGGTGTTGATGGTTGTCTTGGCACAACAGTTGCCGAAATGGATGCCGGCGCCCAAGTATCCGATCGCCCAGCCACGCGAGACCCTGTCGGAATCCAATCCGGCCGCCTCCCGTTCTGGCCGCATCGCGATGAATGAGGAACCGATTGTTGTCACCAACACCGCCAGGCCGTGGGATGTTGCCGCGATCACTCCCGGCCTTGTTCCGCCAGCCGGGACCGGTCAAACGGTGAGCGGCACGGTCTGGCAGGTGGTGTTGAATGACGACGATGTCAACACCATGACACACGTCACGGATACACTGGCGAGAGTGCTCCGCATCACGCCCGCTGAGGCTTACGGAATGGCGCTTGATGTCAATGACAAGGGTTCGGCCATCGTTTGGCGAGGACGTTGGGAGGATGCCGTGTCCATCGCGGCGCAGTTGAATCGGGCCAAGCTCCGTGTGCGTCTGGACACGGTCAGCAACAGCATACCGGCTGTCGTCAACGACACCGCGAACACTCAGCCGATATTGGACAAATAGCGCGCGCTCTCGGCGACAGTGGCTTCGGCGTTCTCGCCTTCGTACTCGACCACAACCGGCCATTTCTGGTTGCGGGCCATGGGTATGATCGCCCGGAAATCCACGTCGCCCTTGCCGGCAGCGACATCGGCGCCATCGGATTTGCGGAGTTCTTTGGCGTGGATGAGGCCAATACGCGTGGCGTTTTTCTCCATGAACAGGCGGCTGTTGAGTCCGCCGCGTTCTACCCAGTAGGTATCCACTTCAAACGTGAGCAAGGAGGGATCGGTATTCCTGAGCAGAATGTCCATGCCGCAGGTGCCATCGTCGAACTTGGCGAACTCAAAGGCGTGATTGTGATAATGGAAGGAAAACCCCGCCGCTCTGGCTTTGTCGGCGAGTTTGTTGAGACGGACGGCGGCTTCCGCGAATCCCGCCTGTGTCTGCAGTTCTTTTGGCAGCGACGGCACAATCAGTCGCGGACAGTTGATGGACCGGTAGAACGATGTGTGCCTGTCCCAATCGGTCTCCAACGCTTGCAGGCCGACATGCGCGCCCACGACGGACAGTTTGGTTTCCGCCAGTAACGCGATCCACTGATCGGCGGTCATGTCATAGGTGCCGGCGGTTTCGACGCCGTCGTATCCCAACGACGGCACGCGGCGAATTGTTCCGGCCGCGTCCACTTTGGTTTCGCGGCGAAGGCTGTAGAGTTGAATAGCAAGCGATGATTTCATGCGGGTTGTTCCTTGTGAATCTGGTTCGGGGTGAAAATCAGGCATTGGCAGGCGAGAGTTCCGTCTCCGGCTCGGGCCGGAACCAAGCGAAGGCTGTTTGTGCGAGCGACATCATGCCGACGTAGAGAAACCCGACATGGAATATCAGCATAAACGGAATCATCGCCCATTGGGAGCAGTCGCAGGCTTGAAAAATCCTCCAGGCAAAATAGGCGCTGAACGCCAGCTCGATGAACGGCACGATGCCACGCAACGCCTTGTAGCCGGCTGCCTTGCGGGGACGACGGTTGGCAAAACCGTATTTCGGCGTGCGAACGAAATCACTCTTGTGGTTGAAAATGGCTTCCAAGACGGCGCGGGCATTGTTGATGCATAAGCCGGTGCCCACCGCCATCAAACACGGAATATAGAGCAGCCGCTTCCACCACTTCGGGTGGAGTTCCTTCTGGGCGCAAAAATAGAAAGAGACCATCGAAACCGACGCGCCGAAGAAAAGCGGCACATCCACCAGCAGCACTTTCATCACGCTGTTGTCACCCGATGCGCGTGCGGCGGCGGCGGCAACCGATCCGTGCAGGAATATGCACAGCACCAGCAACATCACATAGCCGAGGTTGCTGGTCAGATGAACGGTGCCCTCGAACTTGATCTTGAGGGGGACGTTGCTGCGCCAGAGCAAAGGCAGCAATTTCTTGCAGGTCTGCATGGAACCTTTGGCCCAGCGATGTTGTTGCGCTTTGAATGCGTTCATGTCCACCGGCAACTCGGCGGGCGTGATGACGGTTGGCAGATACACAAACCGCCAGCCGTTGATCTGCGCCCGGTAACTCAGATCCAAATCCTCCGCCAACGTATCGTGTTGCCAGCCACCGGAATCCTCGATGCAACTCCGACGCCAAATCCCGCCGGTGCCGTTGAAATTGAAGAACCGACCGGAATGTGACCGGGCCGTCTGTTCGATGAGAAAATGGCCATCCAATAGCATGGATTGCACTTTCGTCAGCAGAGAATGGTCTTCGTTGATGTGGCCCCACCGCGTTTGCACCATGCCAATTCGAGGATCAGCAAAATGATGGATCAAATCCTTCAGCAAGCTCTTGGGCGGAAGAAAATCAGCGTCAAATATCGCAATGAACTCACCACGAGCCGTCCGCAATCCGTTCTCCAGCGCACCAGCCTTGAAGCCGGTACGGTCGGAGCGATGAATATGCGACACGTTGATGCCGAGTTCCCGCAGCTCGGCCAACTTGCGCGCCACAATTTGTGTCGTTTCATCGGTCGAATCATCAAGCACTTGGATTTCCAGCTTATCCGACGGGTAATCGAGCGCGGCCACGGCATCAAGCAGGCGTTCGGCCACATACATCTCGTTGTACATCGGCAACTGAACCGTCACGGCCGGCAACTCTCTCAACTGCCCGGTCGCCCTCGGTTGCTGGCGACGATACCGGTAATACAGATAAATCATCCAGTAACGATGCAGCCCGTAACAGGACAGCCCAACGAGCATCGTGAAATAGATCCATGTGGCGATATGAGAAAAAGTATCCATAGTTGATGGAGTCGGAAATATGGGCTGTTAGATGCCGGCCGCCCGGGGAAAATTCCGGTCACGCAACTTGGAATTGCCCTTGACCGTGTTGGGAACATTGGACATCTTCACGCGCGGATATTTGCGGCACAATGCCCTTGTAATCAAGATAAAACCTGAATGCCCAAGCCCGCTGAATCTACGGTTCTGAACCTCTCCCAAGCGCAAGGTTGGGCCGTTTCCCAGCGTCGCCAAGGCAAACGCATCGTGGCCACCAATGGCTGCTTCGATATCCTGCATTTCGGCCATGTGGACTATCTCCAACGAGCCAAACAGCTTGGCGATGTCCTGGTCGTGGGATTGAACGCTGACCGATCCGTCCGTCAACTCAAAGGCACCGGCCGCCCCATCAATGGACAACGGCACCGGGCCGCCGTCTTGGCCGCCCTGAAATCCGTGGATGCCGTGGTCATATTTCCGCAGAAACGCGCCGCCCGGTTCCTCCAAGCCGTCCGACCTGATGTTTATGTCAAAGGGGGAGATTACCGGCCTGAAACGCTCGATCCCGTCGAGCGGCTCGCGTTGCACGAGACCGGTGCCGTCGTGAAAATTCTGCCGTTCGTCAAAGGATTCTCCACCACCGGCCTCATCGAAAAGATTCGCCGAACCGGCTCTGTTTGACCGCGTGGCACTCCGGCTTTGATGTTGCCGCCCCTCTGCCGAGGTTCTAGATTCGCCCCCGATGAAACTGGCGTTGGCACAGATCAACACGACGGTCGGAGACCTCCGCGGCAATTCTGCCAAAATCCTCCAACACTACCGGCTCGCTCAGCAGGCCGGCGTGGATCTCTTGCTCACACCCGAACTGGCCATTACCGGGTATCCGCCCCGCGACCTGCTCTCCAAACGCCGATTTATCCGCGACAACCTCGCCACGCTCGATGAAATCGCCGGCCAGGTGGGCGAGACCGGCCTGCTCGTGGGGTTTGTGGACTTCAACCCCGCTGCCGACGGACGGCCGTACTACAATTCCGTTGCGCTTGTTTATCAGCGAAAAATCGTGGCCCGTCGCAGCAAGACCTTGCTGCCCACCTATGATGTTTTTGACGAAGACCGGTATTTTCAACCATCGGAGCGCAACGATCCCATTGAGTGGAAAGGCTGCCGGCTCGGTGTGACCGTTTGCGAGGACATCTGGAACGTCGAGCATTTTGCGCCCACCCGTTACAACCGCGATCCTGTTTCCGAGTTGGCCGGCGTGGATTACCTGCTCAACCTCTCCGCGTCGCCGTACCATCTGGGCAAGGCCCGGGTGCGCGAGCAACTGGTGCAGGCCGTGGCCACCAAGCATCGGATGCCGGTTGCCTACTGCAATCTTGTCGGCGGAAACGACGAACTGATTTTTGACGGTCAGAGCATGGTGTTCAACGCCACCGGCCAAATGTGGGCGCAAGCCGCGGCGTTTCGCGAAGAATTGCTCATCGTGGACACCAGCGGGCCGGCCGCGCCGCCGCTCGCGCCGACTAGCGACATGGCCGGCTTGCACGATGCCCTGGTGTTGGGACTGCGCGACTATGCCGGCAAGTGCGGGTTCCGGTCGGCTGTGTTGGGATTGTCCGGCGGGATTGACTCCGCCGTGACCGCCTGCCTGGCCGCGGAAGCGTTGGGGAACTCGAACGTCCTCGGCGTATCCCTGCCTTCCCAGTTTTCCTCGCCGGCGAGCAAGGACGACGCGCGCATCCTAGCCGCCAACCTTGGCATCCGCTACGAGGTCATTCCCATTCAGGCTGCGTTCGAGCAACTCAAAGCCACGCTGCAACCGTTGTTCGCCGGACGCGCCGAAGACACGACCGAGGAAAATTTGCAGGCGCGCGTGCGCGGCACGTTGCTGATGGCGTTGTCGAACAAGTTCGGCCATCTGTTGCTGACAACCGGCAACAAGAGCGAGATGGCGGTGGGCTACTGCACATTGTATGGCGACATGAACGGCGGACTGGCCGTGATTGCCGATGTGCCGAAGACAATGGTGTACGAATTGGCGCGGTACATCAACCGGGAGCGCGCGATCATACCGGCCAGCTCGATTACGAAACCACCGAGCGCGGAGTTGCGGCCGAACCAAACGGATCAGGACACGTTGCCGGAGTATGCCGTGCTGGATGCCATCCTCAAACGGTACGTGGAGGAAAACAAAAGCGCCGCCGAAATCATCGAGGAGACCGGCTACGATGCCGGCCTGGTCCGCGACATCGTGCGCAAGATTGACCTCAACGAATACAAACGCAAACAAGCGCCCCCGTGTCTACGGGTGACCACCAAAGCCTTCGGGATCGGACGCCGCGTCCCCATCGCGCAGCGATACGTAGAACGGTAAGATGGGGGCCACGCCGACCACCTCATCGGGTGGCATTCCCCAACGGGCAAGCCCCCGATCCTGACCAGCTCGATTGCGTCGGCAAGCGCGAACTCGAACACCTTGCGCCGGCCGCCGCATTCACATGACGCCCGGAAGTGCGCACCCCCGGTTTGGTGTGGGTGTGGTCGTCGCGAGCCTGTTCGAGGCGGTGGATGTTTTACAGGCTTTTTACTGTTGTCACCGGCGCAAGCGTCTTAACCTGCGGGCAAAGGAAGAATGGGAGGCAATTATGAAAACAAGCTTTCGACTGTGGTTGGTGATGGGAGTGACGGTGAGCGGGGCAACGATGGGGCGCGCCGATGAAGCGGCACCGGCTTTGAACGCGTTGGCAAGGATGCCGGTGCGGGAGGTCACGGTGTTCAAGGACGGTCACGCTTTCGTCCTGCATCAAGGGAAGCTGCCGACGGACGTCGCCGGCGATGTCTTGATGGATTATTTGCCGGCACCGGTCCTGGGAACATTCTGGCCATACACGACGGCCAAGAACGCCAAGCTGACCGCGGCGGTGGCCGGACAGCGGCGCGTGACGGTGGAACGCACGCCGTTGACCATTCGCGAGTTGATTGAGGCCAACGTCGGCGCCGTGGCGGTGATCACCGAAGCGCCAACAGGGCGCGAGACGGCGCCGGTGGCTTATCCGGCCGCCATTCTCGGTGTCACAGAGCGGAGCGTGAAGGAATTGGAGGCGGCCGCGCCACCCCATGCCGGGGAGTTGCTGCCACAGAAAGGCAACGTCGTCCTGCTGAAAACGACGGACGGCACCAAGGCCGTCAATGTTGAACGCATCCTCGATGTGACGTTCAAGGAAGCGCCGAAAACCGGGTGGGGCAATGTCGAGTTTCGCAATCTGTTGACATTGAAACTGGATTGGGGCGGACGCAAACCCGACGCGACGGCGGACATGGGGTTGATGTATGTCCAGCGCGGCATCCGTTGGATTCCCAACTACAAGGTGACAATTGACGGGGCCGGCAAAGCGACGGTGAAGCTGCAGGCCACATTGCTCAATGAGTTGACGGACTTGGAGGATGTGACGTGCCATCTCGTCATCGGCGTACCGACGTTCCAATTCAAGGACACGACAGACCCGATGGCGTTGCAGGCGTCGGTGGCGCAATTGTCGCCGTATTTTCGTGAGGCCGATGCGCTCGGCAATCAGATGTTTTCCAACGCGCTGATGACGCAGGCCCCGCGGATGACGGAGTACCGGGCGGCGCGCCCGGCAACCCCGCCTGCCGACCTCGGTCCCGAAGTCGGCGACGCGGCCGCGACCGAGGATCTGCATATCTTCACGGTCAAGCATGTGACCCTGAAGAAAGGCCAACGCATGGTGTTGCCAGTCACGGAATTTGTCGTGCCCTACCGGGATGTGTTTGTCTTGGAGCTGCCGTTTGCGCCGCCGCCGGAAGTGTGGCGCAATTTCAACAACCAACAACAGACCGAGATCGCCCGGCTGATGGCGGCACCCAAAGTCATGCACAAAATCCGGCTGGACAACAAGAGTGATCAACCACTGACAACGGCACCGGCCTTGATCATCCGTGACGACCGGGTGCTCGGTCAGGGAATGATGACCTATACGGCGAAGGGTGGCTCGACCGATCTGCCGGTCACGACCGCCGTGGATATTCAGGTGAAAAAGACCGACAACGAAACCAAGCGAACGCCGAACGCCGTGAACTGGGACGGCAACCATTACGCGCGGATTGATCTGGCCGGCACCGTGTCGTTGACGAACTACAAGGCCAAACCCGTGGACTTGGAAATCGTCCGCCACGCCCTTCGCAACATCACGGAGGCCGGACAGAGCGGCCAAATCGAGATGGTCAATGTCTTCGAGGATTCGAGCTTCGCGCCCGCCGGTGGGGTCGGCTACCAACCCATGTGGTGGACATGGTGGAACTGGCCATATTGGTGGAGCCGGTTCAATGGCGTGGGCCGCATCACGTGGAAGCTGACTCTCGAACCCGATAAATCCGAATCGCTCACATACAACTGGCACTATTTCTGGCGTTGATTGGCTGTGGTCATGACAGCGACCCAACAAATACTGTCGGATCCTCGGGACGTGAGACGAAGGTTGTTCACTGCATGCTGGTGTGGCCGCCGGTAATGTAGCGTTCGAGCTGGCGGATGGTGAACTCGCGGTCGGCGATGACGTTCTTGACCACATCGCCAATGGAGATCACGCCCACCAGTTTTCCGGATTCCAGCACGGGCAGGTGCCGGTGACGTTTCTCGGTCATCAACGCCATGCAATCCTCGATGGTGTAATCGGGATTGACGTACATCACGTCGCTGGTCATCAGTTCGCCGACGGTGGTGGTCTTGGATGTCTTGCCTTCGAGAGCGACTTTGCGGGCATAATCGCGCTCGGAGAAAATGCCGACGACCTTGCCGGACTCGATAATGAGCAGGGCACCGACGTTTTTTTCAGCCATCAGTTTGAGCGCCTCGAACGCCGTTGCTTGGGGCGGCAACGACCAGATGGCGTTGCCTTTGGTGCGAAGTATGTCTCGGACTGTGTACATGGTCTTGCCCTCCGTTGCCGTGGGGACTTTACGCCCGCCCACCGGCAGGAGCAAGAACTCAATTCGGATCGGCCGACATTGCCGTCCGCTTTGCCGGTGCGCTTGCGTGGACGTGGACCAACCACTACGCTGCGGCTCCCATGACGCAAGATCACACCCGGTGGAACATGACGGTCAACGTGCTGGACGTGGCGCTATTCCATTTCGGACTGAGTTTTATTTCGTTGGCTGTTGTGTTCCCGGCGTTGATGAGCCGGCTGGGCGCGTCGGCCACGGTCATCGCCTTGTTGCCGGCGATTCAGATTTTGGGCGGACGCCTGCCGCAGATTGCAACGTCGTATCTCGCCGAGATGCGGCCGCTTCAGAAACGTTGGTGCATGTGGTGCGGCATCTTTCAACGCGCGCCGTGGCTGGTATTGGCCGGTTGCCTGGCATTCTGGGGCGGAACCCGACCGGATTTCCTGATCGCCGCCGCACTTGTCTGCCTGCTGGTGGCCAACGTCGGCTATGGGTTCACGGCACCGGCCTGGGGCGAATTGATTGCCAAAGCCATACCGGCCGAGCGACGCGGTCTGTTCATGGGATTGATTCAAGTCATCGGCAACACGCTGGGAGTCGTGGGAGGATTCACGGTCGTGGCGGTGATGAAAACTCCCCGTCTGGAGTTTCCCCACAACTATGCCGTCTTGTTTGCGTTGTGCGCCGCTGTCTTGGCGGTGTCGTTCCTGCTGCTGATGCTGAACCGCGAATCGCCGGGCGTGAACCATTCGACTCATGCCAGTTTTTCCTCTTACCGGAAATCGTTGCTTGTTGTTTTGCGGAATGATCATTCCTTCCGGTGGCTGCTCGTCCATCAATCGCTTTCCTACAGCTACGTCATTGGCCAAGGCTTGTTCATGGCGCACGCCTTGCATGCTTTCTCGTTGGGAGACGAGCATACCGGCGTGTTCGTGTTGTCCTCCACGGTGGCGGTGCTGGTGGTGTCGCCAGTGCTGGGATGGCTCGGTGACCGGCGCGGTCACCGGCTGGTATTGATGATCGCCTCGATGGCCTATGTGCTGGCTGCTGCAACGGCGGCGGCCGCCAAGGATTGGCGCTGGATGTGCGCGGTGTTCGCACTGCTCGCGGTCACCTTGGCCGGGCAAGTCATCAGCACTCAAAATATCGTGCTGCAAATGGCCCCCGCACACCGTCGTCCCTCTTATCTGGCGTTGGCCGCCACCATACCGGCGCCGTTCGTATTGGGATTTGCGTTGTTGGGAGGGCGTCTGGCCAAGTCCGCGCCACTGGGCTATCGCGGGGCCTTTCTCGTTTCGGCGGGATTATCGTTGGCGGCGCTGGCCATCCTGATGTGGCGGGTGCGGGACACACGCCCGGTTGTTCTCCAACCGTTCTTGGATGATGCGAGCGCCTAGTCGTCGGCGCCTCAAACCGATTCGCCCGTGAGAAGATCGAGCCGGCGGTCGCTGTCGCGGAACTTGACAGCGATGGATCGGATATGCCACTCGCCCATGCGACGGATGGCTTCGACGTACACGGTGGCTTTGCCGCGCGGTCCGCAAACGGGGAATGCCAAAGATGCGCGACCGCTCGGACCATTGATGTTGATTTGGCCGGTCATGTACCAACCTTCCCGGACCGGCTCACCGATCACGGCGATCACGCGCGGATCGGAACTGGCTCGCTCGAACGCGACCCGGTAAGGCTCGGAAGATTTCATCACCTTCATGACGCCCAAGAAAATGCCGCCCGCAAACAGCAGGATGCCCAGAAACATGACAGCCAAGAGCACGGGCACCAGCCATTTCCAGTTTCGTTCCAGCCAGTTCGTGGTCGGTGGCGACAGGATGGGTGGGGCGATGGGCTGCATAGGCCGGCTAGGTTGTGCGCAGGGCGGCGCGGACGAGTTCTTCCAAGGGAGCATCGGGCGCGACGCTGCCGGCGGCGGTCTGCACGGCCTTGCTGGCTTCGGCTTGTTTGTAGCCCAGAGCGATGAGCGCCAGAACGGCGTCGGTAAGCCGTTGGTCGGCCGGTGTGATCGGTTTGGCCCGTCCGGGAACTTCAGCCGGGGCGCCGACTTTGTCTTTGAGTTCGAGCACGAGGCGTTCGGCTATTTTCTTGCCGATGCCGCGCAGTGAGGAAAGTGCTTTTACGTCGGCGGTCGCGATGGCCGAACGCAGGGCCGGTATGCTGGAACTGGACAGGATGTTGCAGGCCAGTTTGGGGCCGATGCCGGATATGCTGATGAGCAGCAAAAACATTTCACGCTCTTGCGGTGTGGCGAACCCAAACAGTTGGTGCGCCCCGTCCTGGGCGATCACGTGATGATAGGTGAGCAGCTTCACCGTGCCGCCCACGGCCGGCAACTTGTCATAGCTCGATACCGGAATGAAGACCGAGTAACCGACCCCCTGGCAATCAATGATGACGTGAGTGGGTGTGGCTTCCGCAACGGTTCCCTGCAAATGCGCGATCATGTGTGGAGATTAGCATGGTCAGGGCAGTCCTGACACGCAAATTGGCACGTCACCGTTTGGGGCGCACCGCAAGTGTTGAGCTGGTCCGTAATTGTGGGGCGCGAATGCCTGTCGTGTAGGGTTCGCGCCGCGATCATGGTTCACACCCCGAATCAATGGCGGGCAGCCATACGCAAGGCGTGTCCGCACCACACCATGTGCGGTTCACCCCATCGTTTCCGGAAGGTGGATAGGCGCTTGACTCTGCGCGGTGAAAAGGGTGCAATCCTGCCGGCATCGTTCGTTGCACCCCGGCAACAGCGGAGAAATGTTTCATGCAGTCCACACGCGACCGGTCGGCTTGGTTGAGCGGGCCTCATTTTCCTTGTAAGAACACGCCACCCGAAACCCAACGTCCTTGGCGGATCATTCTGCTCGGCGCGCCCGGTGTCGGCAAGGGCACACAAGCGGAGTTGTTGGTGGGGTCTTTGGGTGCTTGTCACCTTTCCACCGGTGACGTGTTTCGCGCCGCCAAATCACAATCCGACGCCGACCGTAGCCCGGCCATGTCAGCGGCCATCGGGTACATGAAACGGGGCGATTTGGTGCCGGACGAAATCGTGCTGGAAATGATCGCCGAGCGACAGGGCTGTCTGCGGTGCCACGGAGGGTTCTTGCTGGACGGTTTCCCGCGCACGGTGGCGCAGGCGGAAGCGCTGGAGAAATTGCTGCAAAAGCAGAACGTGAAAATTGATGCCGTGATCAGCTATGAACTTCCCATCGAAGAAATCGTGGCCCGTTTGAGCGGGCGCCGCACCTGCGGAAAATGCAAGGCGGTGTTTCATGTGACCACTTTGCCGCCGAAAAAATCCGGCGTGTGCGACCATTGCGGCGGCGAACTCATTCAGCGAGAAGACGACCGTCCCGAATCCGTGCGGGTGCGCATGGAAGCGTACCGGACCAGCACCGCGCCACTGTCGGAGTTCTACCAGAAACGCGGCGTGCTTTATCCTGTTGCCGCCAACGGAACGCCCGATGAGATACTGAAACGCACGCTGGCTTTGTTGCGCTGACGGGCGAGAGGTTGCCGGGGCAGTTCTCACTTGAACGGCACCGGCCCGGCCGGTACCGTCCGCGTCACTATGCCACGAATCCTGCCGACCTATCCGAATCGTTCCCGCATCCCGCTCGACGGCGTTTGGGATTTTCAGCCGCTCCACGAGCCAGCGTCCCGGCCCCCGCGCCGATTCAGCGACCATCTTGTCGTGCCCGGTGTCTGGGAGTCGGCGTACCGGCACAGCAACCATCGCGGATTCGGATGGTATCGGCGCAGCTTCGCCCTGCCGGGCAGGTCGCCGCGCAACATTCGTCTCGTGTTCGAGGCCGTCAGTCACACTGGCAAGGTTTGGTTCAATGGCAAGTTCCTTGGCGAACATTACGGCGCGCACACGGAGTTCGATTTCAATCTGACCGGGGTGAAACCCGGCAACCACGAAGTTGCCGTGTTGGTTGACAACACATTTGGTCCGCACAACCCCTTCTTTTACTCCCGCCAAGACCTCTACATGTACGGCGGTATTCCGCGGTCGGTGTACGTTGAAATCTTGCCGGAACATTCCCTCGCCAACGTGGCCGCGTTGCCCCGCAAAATCCGGTCAGGTTGGAACATCCAGTTGCGCAACGTGCCGCGCAGCGCGCGTGTAACGCTCGACGGTCGCCCACCGGACATGAAACAGGTCGAGCTTTGGTCGCCGGAGAATCCACGGTTATACACGGTGCGCGTGGAGACCGAGACCGATGTGTGGCAGGAACGGATCGGGTTTCGAACCATTGAAACGCGGGGGCGTCAACTTCTGCTCAACAGCAAGCCGTTGATTCTGCGAGGAGTGAATCGTCACGAATTTCATCCTGATTTTGGTCCGGCCGTGCCGGCCACGATTCACTTGCGGGACATCGAAGTTTTGAAAAAACTCGGCGCGAACTTTGTGCGCGGCAGCCATTATCCCAACGACCCCTTGTTCCTCGACCTCTGTGACGAGCATGGCATTCTGTTTTGGGAGGAATTGTCCCACTGGCAGCCGAAGGAAACCGACCTCAAGAACCCGCTGTTCCGGCAGCGTTCGCTGGAGCAACTCGACGAAGTCGTGACCCAACACCAACATCATCCCTGCATCATTCTTTGGGGGATGTGCAACGAACTCGACAGCCATGTCCGCGCCGCGCGGCCGGTCATCAAAGAACTGGCCGACCGATTCCGCGAGCTGGATCCCACCCGCCCGGTCACGTACGCCAGTCACAAGGTGGAAGAGGATTTGTGTTTCGACCTCGTGGATGTCATTTCGCTGAATATCTATCCGGGTTGGTATTGGAGCAGCTTGGAAGATACCGGCAAGGTGACGGCGGAGTTGATCGCCATTGGAGCCAAGCGCGGCGGACGGAAACCGATGATTCTTTCCGAATTTGGCGCGGCCGGCATCGTCGGCGTGCGGACGTTCGAGTCCCGAAAATGGACGGAAGACTATCAAGCCGAGGTGATCCGCCAGATCATCACCACCGCCCAGCAGTCCGGCAAGGTCAGCGGCGTCGCCATCTGGCAATACTGCGACGTGCGAACGAGTCCGGATGTCTGGCACAACCGAGCCCGCGAATACAACAACAAGGGCATCGTCACCGAATTCCGTCAGCCCAAGCAAGCCTTCTACGAAGCCGCCCGCCTGTTCCGCCAACCGTGGCGGCGATGCGCTCCTTGAATCATGCTGAACACTCGCGAAGAGATTCTGGCCATCCGCAGCCGCGTGGCCGCGGGCGAGCAACCTTGGCGGGCCGGATTCGACAAGCTCGCACAGCGGCGGCAGGCGTACCGGGATTGGCAACCGCAGCCGGTGCGCGTGTACACGGGTTTCCCACACTGGTTTCATCCGGGACCATCGCGGAGTCTCGTTCTCGACAACGAGGCTGTCTATGCCAATGCACTGCTGTTTGCGATGACGGGCGACACGGTTCACGCCGGTAAGGCCGCTGAGATCATTGGCGCGTGGGCCGGCGCGTTGGAGCGGATTGAAACGTTGCCCACGGACCGGCACGAGGAAGTGCTGGCCACGTCGTATTCGTGGCCGGCGTTCGTGTGGGCGGCCTCGCTGCTGGATATGTTCGGGGCGTCCTACGACCGGGATGCATTTCGGTTGCTGCTGCGGCGACTCATCGAGCCGGTGGTGCGCCAGACCATTCATCGCAACAACTGGTTGTCGTGGGGCGTCTGTAGCCGGATGGCGGTGGCGTTGCATCTGGAAGATACCGGTTGGTTTGTGGAAACGCAGGAACAGTTTCGCGATCAGTTGCGGAGCTATCTCGGCAATCTGCACGGGGAGTTGAAGCGCGATCTGTGGCACGCGCAGATGGGACTGGCCCCGTTGATTGCCGCCGGCGAGATGGCCTGGCATCGCGGCGTGGATTTGTACGGGGCGGAAGACGATCTGCTTTACCAGACGCTGGAGTATCAGATTCCCTTTTTTCTCGGCGAAACACACGGTTGGCCGTTTGAGAAACCGCCGCTTTACGAACACATGCGGGACGAGGATGGGTTGCCGAAGTTGTGGCCGATGTATGAGATGGCGGCGCATCATTACGCTGGGCGCCGCGGCTTGCCGGCTCCGCAACTGCGACGCGCCGTGGCCAAGACGCGCCCGGAAGGTTGGGACCGATTTGGGTGGGGAACGTTGACGCATCCGCTGGTGGAGACGGCTTCCCCTCCATCCGTTTGACGATACGGTCATGGTAACGTCTCAACATCCGGCTTGATGTGCGGATGTGTCTCCGGCATCGTGCGACGCAAGAAAGGAAATTTCTGCCATGACTTTAACTGCCGATACGAAGTGGTTTGTGCACGACCGGTTTGGATTGTTCATTCATTGGGGGTTGTACGCGTTGCCGGCCCGGCACGAATGGGTCAAACAACGCGAGGAGATCCCCGACGATGTCTATGACGCGAAGTATTTCACGCGGTTCGATCCCGACCTTTACGATCCCCAACAATGGGCCGCCGCGGCGGCTCATGCCGGCATGAAGTATTTTGTCATCACCACCAAACATCACGAGGGATTCTGCCTCTGGGATTCCAAGTTCACCGACTACAAATCCACCAAGACGCCCGCCAGACGCGATTTGCTCAAGCCGATGGTCAAAGCGTTTCGCGAACACGGGCTGCGCACCGGCTTCTATCATTCGTTGATAGACTGGCATCATCCGCATTTCACGATTGACGACCTGCACTCGATGCGCAATCACCCGGACCGCACGAGGCTGAATGTGAAGCGCGACCAAAAGAAGTACGCCGCGTATCTCCACGGCCAGGTGCGGGAACTTCTCACGCAGTTCGGCAAGGTGGACATTCTCTGGTTTGACTTCAGCTATCCCAAACGCGAAGAGAACCCCCAGTGGGTGGGCAAAGGACGGGATGACTGGCAGAGCGAACGGCTGGTGAAATTGATCCGCAAGCTCCAACCCAAAGTCATTTTGGACGACCGCCTCGACCTTCCCGGCGTGGGCGACATCAAGACACCGGAACAGTTTCAGCCCCGCGAATGGCCGACGGTGGACGGCAAACGCGTGGTGTGGGAAGCCTGTCAGACATTCAGCGGTTCATGGGGCTATCATCGCGATGAGATGACCTGGCGCAGCACCGACGAACTCATCCGCACGCTGATTGATTGCGTGAGCAAAGGCGGCAACCTTCTGCTCAACGTC
This sequence comes from uncultured Verrucomicrobiota bacterium, assembly GCA_964514435.1. Lineage (GTDB taxonomy): Bacteria > Verrucomicrobiota > Verrucomicrobiia > Palsa-1439 > Palsa-1439 > CAZEQV01. The sequence continues at coordinate 13,650 of CAZEQV010000002.1, read as the reverse complement.
GGTCCCACGGGACGCGGTGAATTTGATTACCGGGCGCTTGACCGGCTCCGGGGAATTGGAGACTGGATGCATCACCACAGCCGCTCGATTTATGGATGCACGCAAGCTCCCGATGAGTTCGCCTGTCCCCGAGATTGCCGCCTCACGTACAATCCCGACACCAACCGCCTCTACGTTCACGTGCTGGCCTGGCCGTACAAACATCTTTATCTGGACGGCCGAGCGTATTCCGAACGGGTCGAATACGCCCAACTCCTGCACGACGCCAGCGAAGTGAGGATCCGCGGACTCGAACCGTGGCAACAGCCCAATGCCAAGAAAAAGCCGAACGAAGTGCCGTTGTTACTTCCACAGGTCAAACCCAACGTCACCATACCAGTCATCGAGCTATTCCTGAAGTAACGGCAGCGGGACAACCTTGCCGGTTTCCATGCTGAGCGCGGCGGCTTCGGTGAACTCCATGTATTTCACCCCGTCGGCGAACGTGGTCAAGCGCACCGGCTCCCGGCCGCGAATGGCGTTGATGAACTCTTCTTCAACACGCCACCGGCCGGCTTCGCGTTCCGGTATCGAAATCTCGCGCCATTCTGCGTCGCCGCGCGTGCCGCCAAACAATTTCTCCCCGCAAAACCGCAGCGTTCCTTCGCTGCCAAACACCCACGCCTCTGCCGGTCCCGCCAGTCCGGCCACGGCGGAAATCATCAGGTGCAACTGCCCGCCTGCCGGCAAGTCCGCCACAACGTTCAGATGTTCCGGTACGCTCACGTCGCGCCACACGCCGGCATGGTCGCGGCGCTTCTTCACCAACACCTTGCCGGAGGCGAACACGCTTGTCGCGTGGCCGACCCAGCGCATCATTTGCTCGTACCAGATTCCCAGCGTCATCATGTTCACGCCGCTCAACTCGCGATCTTGCCGCCAATGCAGCGGCGCGTCGGGATCAAGAAAACCGGTCGAAGCCCGCACTTCCACCGCCAACACGTTGCCGACGTAACCCTCGGCGATCAGCCGTTGCACGGTGCGGTCAACTCGCAACGTGAACGGAGCCGGCACGACTTGCGCCACGAGATTTGGATTGGCCTGCGCCGCCTTCCACATCGCCCGCGCTTCGGACGTGTTCATGGCCATGCGGGCTTCGGTCAACACATGCTTGCCGGCCGCCAACGCCGCCAACGTGACCGGCGCGTGCAAGTACGGCCATGTGCCGATGACAATGGCGTTCGTGTCCGGCGCCGACACCAAGTCCTGCCACCGGTCATAGATGACCGGAATGCCGAGCTCGGTGGCGACGCGCTGGCTGGACTCGCGCGAACGGTTGCAGACGCTGACAATTTCCACATCCGGCACGGCGCGCAGTCCCGGTATGTGCCGCAATTTGGTGTTGGCACCCGCGCCGACGATTCCCACTTTGATCTTCATTGTGTCTCTCCGTTGTTGAAACCGTGGATCAATACACACGCGCCCAGAGAACCTTCAGATACCGGCCTTCCATCGCGTTGGACATGACCGGATGATCCGGGCCGGGACCGGTGCGGTCGAAGAACTGCAGCCGTTTGTTCAGCCGGTGCGCGGCGATCAAGACTTCGCGCTCGAAATCCTCCATCGTCCAAAGCCCCGAACAAGAGCACGTGACCAGCAACCCGCCCGGCTTCAACAAGAGCATGCCCAGCTTGTTCAAGTCTTCGTACTTGCGGCGTCCCTCGTGAATTTCCTCGCGACTCTCCAGGAACTTCGGCGGATCGAGCACCACGGCGTCCCATGTTTCGTTGTTTTGCGTCATTTGCCGCGCATACGAGAACGCATCGGCGTGAACCCAGCGGATTTTCGATTGTTGATTCAGGTTGGCGTTGCGGCGCGCTTGGGCGATGGCTTTTTCATCGAGGTCAACCCCGGTCACTTCATCGGGATTGCCCAGAACCGCAGCGGTCACGGCAAACCCTCCCGTGTAACAGCACAGATCCAACACGCGCTTGCCGGCCACCAGCCCGGCCAGCTTCAAGCGGTTGTCACGTTGATCACAGAAAAAGCCGGTCTTGTGGCCCGTGGCAAAATCCACTTCGTAGCGGACACCGTTCTCGGTGACGCGCACGGTGCGCACAGTGTCACCGGGCAACGGTTTGAGTCCTTCCAGCCGGGAGGATTGTTCATCCAACTCGATCACGGCGCGCTTGGTGCCGAGCAGTTCATGCAGCAGCGGCAACCAAGCCGGCAACCTTCGCCAGACACCACAGCCGTTGGCCATCACGCTCAAGGTGTCGGCATACCGGTCCACGATCAGCCCGCTCAAACCGTCTCCATCCGAGTTGATGACCCGGTACGCTTCCGTGTGCGCGTCCAGTTGCAGCGTGTCTCGACGCCAAGCGACGGCGCGACGAATCAAGTCGGTGAAATGTTCCTCGCCGACCGGGGTGTCACCGTGGGCGATGATTCGCAACGGAACCTTGGCGCGCGGGCTGAATGTGCCGGTGCCGAATCGTTTTCCTTCCTTGTCGTACACGGCGACGAGGTCACCGGGTTGCGCTTCGGGGGAAACGGCGCGGATCATGGCCGGGAAAACGGTGGGATTGAACGTGATCGTGCGCAGTTGCACCCACGGTTTGTTCCACGACTCGCTGCCCGGTGGCGTATCGGATTGGCGGAGGAACTTGGCGCGGTCGGGTCGAGGTTGTCCGCGATGCGGTCTGTGATGCCGTCCGTTCATGTGCCAGCATCCTAGCGACGATGCCCGGACAGTCAAGGAGGCCGGGTGTTGCCGGTGGCAAGGCTTGGCTTGTATGATTCGTGTCCATGAAGAATGTCATTCAGGCCGGTATGGTGGGATTGATGGTGAGCGCGGGAACGCTGTGGGCCGACGGTTTGCCGTTCTTGGTTTCAGAACCATGGCTGAAGGAGCCGCACTGGAGCGAGACGACGGATGAAGTGTTGATCACCACAGATGGCAAGACAAGCGGTGGCAAGGATGTGAGCGTGTTTTTCTGGGATTCCTTCGGGCGGGTGAAACTGAGCCGGGAGGAAACTGATCCCAAGTTCTACGTGGGGTACCGGCTGTTGGGGATCGGATTCGATTCGGAAGATCGCCGCATCAACGGCGATTGGTGGGACATGTCCTTGACGCTGGCCGGTCGGGTAGGAGAAGTGGGAGATGGATGGAAAGTCACTCTTGCCGGCGGAGCGGGGATCGCCACGGACAACCATTTTGAAAACAGCGATGCTCTCTACGGTTTGGGGTTGTTGGATTTGGGGAAGGCGCTGGATACGAACAGCGCGATTCACGCCGGTATCCAGTATGAAGGCAACAGCGTGTTGTTGCCGGCAGTGCCGCTGCCGTTTGTGCAATACAGGCGGCAAGCATCGGATCAATTCTCGTACACGATCGGATTCCCCGCAGTGGGTGCGCGCTGGCAGCCGATGGAGCGATTGACGATGGAAGCCCGGTATGATTACCCGCTAGATTGGCGCGCGCGGTTGGACTGGCGCGTGACAAAGCCGGTGGGGTTGTTCGTCGAGTACACCCATTCCTATGATGCGTTCGCGATCGACGATCAAAACAACCGGAGGATGCTGTACGAGTTGAGTCGTGTCAGCGGCGGTGTGCGATGGGTGAACAGGCTTTTCGATGTGAGTTTGGGTGTCGGCTACGGATTCGATCAAGAGCTGCGGCGCGGATACGACCTGCGCAGTGACAGCGGAGTCACAAAGTTGTCGGACGAAGCCCTGGTGTATGTGAAGCTGACGGGCAAGTTGTAGTGGCTGGTTCGGTGCGATTGACAGGGCGGACGGGTTTGTTAGTGTAGCGCCCATGAAATCTCACAACGATATCCGCATTGGAACACTGGCCGGCAAAGGCGCCAAGACACCGGAGTATATCCGCCAAATCTTGCCGCACGGCTTTGAAAGTTTTCAGATCAACTTTTGGAAAACGGTGGGCGATGTTGACCTGAAGAAACTCGCCGCCGAAACCAAGGCCGTTCTCGCTGAATCAGGACGCGACGCGATCATCAGTTCCGTCGGCATCTTCGGCAACCCGCTTGTGGACGCCAAGACCGCTGCCGACTGGAAGAAGTGCATTGATGCCGCTCCCTTGTTTGGCTGCCGCCTGGTCTGCGGTTTTGCCGGTCGGATTGTGGACCAGCCGATTCCGGATTCGATGAAGCAATTCAAGAAAGTATTTGCACCACTCGTCAAACGCGCCGCCGACAAAGGCGTCCGCATTGCGTTTGAGAACTGTGACATGGGCGGCGACTGGCGACGCGGCGATTGGAACATCGCGCACGCGCCCACGGCTTGGGAGATGATGTTCAACGAAGTCCCCGCCGACAACCTCGGCCTCGAATGGGAACCGTGCCACCAGATGGTCAGCTTGATTGATCCGTTGCCGCAACTGCGCAAATGGGTTCACAAGATTTTCCATATCCACGGCAAAGACGCCACGATTGACTGGGCGCAACTGCGCGAGACCGGCTTGCGCGGCGGCAAACCGTGGGTGTGGCATCGCACGCCCGGCTTCGGTGACACCAACTGGACGGACGTGATCAGCATCCTGCGCCGCCACAAATGGACCGGCAGCATTGACATCGAAGGCTGGCATGACCCGGTTTATCGCGAGGACTTGGAGATGACCGGGCAGGTGTTTGGTTTGAACTATCTGAAACGCTGCCGGGGCGGCGACTACGTCGAGAACCCCAGCGTGTAATCGTCGCATGACGTTTCACATCGCCCAGTGTCCGTTCAGCCGGCGCGGTTCTTATCTGTCCATCTTCCATCAGAAGAAAACAGCCCAGACCGGTCCCGGTCTGTTTCTGAGAACCCACCACGCTGCGCGAGTGGGGCAACGTCATGTCATGGAACTGACGCCGCTGGTCGGGGGCGAACCGGTTCCTTGCCGGGTCACTGCCACACCAAGCGTGTTGACCCTTTCCGCCAAATCGAAACCGGGAAGGTCCGTGCGCCTGTGCATCGCGGACGACACGATCCTGCTGTCGGGTCGGGGCGCGGGCCTGCGACTCTCCGCCGTACCGGGCATCGGCAACATTGCCCAGCCCATCACGCCGACACGTTGGTCGGTGAACGCGCGCACCTCATGGTGCCGGTTCATGGTGGATGTGACGCGCGGCTCCATCCGCGCCGATTGTCCCTGGGAACCGAAAGGCACGCCGCACATGATTCTCGATCTGTTGCCGGACGAATCCGGCAAGCTGGCCGGCACGGTCGAGAAATACCACAGCACATGGGTGGAACGTTCCCGGCCGGGGTTTGACGAGGTTGCATCGGAAGCATCGGCCGAGTTTGCAGGCTGGCAGAAACTGCAACCGCCCCCTGCCCCATCTTACCGGCATGCGTGGGAGCGCGCGGCATACGTGAATTGGTCGGCGATGATTCGGCCGGGTGGATTGGTGAATCGCCCCGCCATGCTGATGTCCAAAGTGCAGATGGACAATGTGTGGAGTTGGGATCACTGCTTTAACGCGATGGCGCTATCGTACCGGGCACCTGCGTTGGCGCTCGACCAATGGCTGGTGATGTTTGACCGGCAAGACGAACACGGAGCGTTACCGGACGCGCTCAATCCCTGCGTGGAACATTTCAATTACTCCAAGCCCCCCGTTCACGGTTGGGCGTTGAAGTTCATGATGACCCGGCAGCCTCGATTCCTCACCCCGGCCCGGCTGAGACAAGTGTACGATCCGTTGCGCCGCTGGACGGAATGGTGGTTGAAACACCGCATCGCGCCCGGTCAGCGGCTGCCGTATTATTTGCACGGCAACGACAGCGGTTGGGACAACTCGACGATGTTTGATGCCGGTGCGCCGTTGATTTCGCCCGACCTCGCGGCGTTCCTAGCCATGCAGCTCGAAGCGCTGGGAGATGTAGCCGGCTGGATTGGCAAGGCACGGGAGGCTGAACAGTGGGCTGCCCGGTCGCGGCAGATGATCGCCGATCTCGTGAACGAGTTGTGGCGTGGCGATCATTTCATTGCCAAGCGGATGAGTGATGGGTTCGAAGTGAACTGTGACAGTCTCGTTCCTCTTATGCCGGTATTGTTGGGCAAAAGGTTGCCGGTAGAAGTGACGCGCTCGCTGGTCAAACGGATGCCCGCGTTTCTGACCCGGTGGGGTTTGGCCACCGAATTGACCAGCAGCCCGCATTATTCTGATGACGGCTATTGGCGCGGTCCCATCTGGGCGCCCCCGACGATGATGGCGGTGTATGGCCTCCGATCGTTGGGCGAACACAAACTGGCTGGCGAGATTGCGCGAAGATTCTGCAAGCTGTGCGCCAAAAGTGGGTTCGCCGAGAACTTCGACGCGCGGACCGGTGCGGCTTTGCGCGACACTGCTTACACGTGGACCTCCAGTGTCTTCCTGATGCTCGCCAGCGCGAAATAGCGGGCAATTACGATTTCAACAAACCGTGTTCGAGGGCGAACCGCACAAGGTCGGCGCGCGATTGGAAGGAGAGCTTCTCGAATATGTGCGCCCGGTGGGTTTCGACGGTTTTCTCGCTGATGTGCAATTGGTCGGCGATTTCACTGTTGGTGTGGCCCAGCGCGATCAATGTGACCACTTCGCGCTCACGACCGGTCAATAGTTCCACCGGCTCCATCTTTCCGGAACGGGGCAGCGAAACGTCCAGTTGGACCCCAGCCGGTATGTGCATCTTGCCGGTGTGGACGGTGCGGATGGCGCGGATCAAATCACTGGCGAGCGCCCTTTTCAGCACGTAGCCGGAAGCACCGGCTAACAATGCTTGGCGCACGTAGGCCTCGTCGTCATGCATCGTCAACACCAGCACTTTCACGCCGGGACACTCGTGGCGAATGTCTTCAGTGGCGTTGATGCCGCCCCGACCCGGCATCGTCAAGTCCATGACCACCACGTTGGGTTTGAGCCGTAAACATTTTTCCACGGCCGCCACGCCGTCTTCCGCTTCGCCGACGACTTCGATGTCCGATTGCGCTCCGAGCAAGGCGCGCAAACCGGCGCGGACCATCGCGTGATCGTCGGCGATCAAGACCCGAATCTTCAGCGATGTGATCATGCCGGGAATCTCAAGCGACCGGGTTCCACCAGCAATCGCCCTTGCCTTCCATCGCGACCGCGGCACGTTCGCGGACGGTTTGCATCATCGCGGCCGGCAGGGGCTGAAACCGTTGCGCGGCTTCGTAGGCGGCATCCTGTTCGTTGGGGAAACTCAATCCCAATAACGCCACATCAGGATCGAGCGTCAGCGTGTAATGCAGACATTCGGCCACCGTCATGCACGGCAACACCGTTTCGCCGCCGGAGCTGAACTTGCCCCGGGGACGTTGTTGCAGCGGGCGGTTGTAGCCGGTGGTGTCGCCGAGGAGCTTGCCGGCTCCGAAGGTCTTGAAGCAGACGGTTCCGACCCGGCGGGATTTTGCCAAGGGCAGAACTTCTTGGATGTACCGGTTGTCGCAGAACGGGCCTACCGGGAACATCACCACATCGCATCGTCCGTCATCGAGGGCGGCGCGCAGCACGTCGGGATGATGACTAGAAATGCCGCGAAACCGAACCTTGCCGGCTTGGCGGCAGGTCTGGAGTTCGTCCATGGGGCCACCAGGCAGGGCCAATCGGTTCCAGTCGGTGAGCTTCGAGACGCCGTGGAACACAAAGAGATCGGCCGCGTCCATCTGCAGCGCGCGCAGACTGGATTCGACTTGCGGCGTGACCGGCTGGTCGAGATGGTCAATCTTGTCTATAACGAAGATGCCTTCACGACGGCCTTTGAGGGCTTCGCCGACGATCTGTTCGCTGTAGCCGTCTTCATAGCCCGGTGCGGTATCAATGAGATTAAGCCCGGCATCAAGAGCGCGCTGGATGGTGGCCACGCATTTGTCCAACGGCACATTGCGGTCGGCGATGTCGCCGATTCCCAGAGAGGTGGCGACGAAGCCGGTACGGCCGAGTTCCCGGCGGGGTTGGAAGCGGCGGTTCATTTTTCGCCGGTGCGTTTGAGTCGGGCCACGGTGCGAGCCGCGCTGCCGAACATCACCAGGCAAAAGATCAGACCCAGCACGGATGGTACGGTGAGCACTTTGTTGAAACCTTTGTACTCGAATTCGGGGCCGGTGAACCAACCGTCGTGGATGCACCACGCGGTCCACAGGATCAGGGCGGCGGAGGAAATGCCGTAGGTCTTGCGGACTTCGAGGGCTTTTTCCAGAAGCGTGGGTTCGCGCTCGGCTTGTTCCGGTGTCTCGGGTGTGTTCGGGGTGTCGCTCATGGGGGCGATATTATCATGGCCGCCCCGCTTTTTCCTCAGAAAACAAGACGGTGTCGGTTGCATGGCGTGAAACGGCATTTGTGATTGCGAACCGGCTCGTGCCTGAGTCGCCGTTCGTCAACCATGCTCTTAAAGTTGTTTGGGGGGTGTGATGGGAATCCCGCGCAAGCTTTCGGCATGGCAGATGGCAAGCGCAAGGGCGTCGGCGGCATCGGGCGGGGGCGTTTGCGTGAGGCCGAGTTGGGAGCGCACCATCAGCGCGACTTGTTGTTTACCGGCTGAACCGAGGCCGGTCACGGACTGTTTGGCTTTGCGCGGGGCGTATTCGTGGATGGTGAGACCCGCGGCGGCGGCGGCGGCGATGGCGACGCCACGCACTTCGCCGAGGGTGAAGGCAATGCGGGTGTTCTGCACGTACACCAGCCCTTCGATGGCCATGGTCTCAGGGTGATGTTGGTGGATGATTTCGGCGATGGTGTCGCGAATTTTGACAAGGCAACGCGACGGCAAGAGCGAGGCGGGATTTTTGATTTCACCGAAGACGATGCAGGTGCGACGGGACCCGGTCGTCTCGATAATGCCGTAACCCGTGGAGCGCAGGCTTGGGTCGAGGCCGAGAATGATCATGCGACTCAGTCTTTCAGAACGCCATCCGCAATGTCGAAGGCCGCATACACGTTTTGCACATCGTCGTTGTCTTCCAACGCTTCGATAAGGGACAGGACACTGCGCGCCATATTTTCGTCGGTGACGGGCATCGGGGTGGTGGGAAGATAGCCCACCTCGGCGACTTCGCATTTGATGCCTCTGGATTCGATGGCCTTATGAACAGCTTCAAACCGGGCCGGATCGCAGATGATTTCCCATGAATCGTCCTGCGCCGTCATATCGTCGGCGCCGGTATCCAGCACCAAGACGGTCAGGTCGTCTTCGGAAATGGAGTCTTTGGGAATGACTATGCGGCCCTTGCGATGGAATTGGTGTTTGACGGCTCCCGCACCGGCCATGTTGCCGCCGTGTTTGGTGAAGATGGCGCGGATCTCACCAGCGGTGCGGTTCTTGTTGTCGGTCAACAACTCGACCAACACGGCCACACCGCCGGGCGCGTAGCCTTCGTAGGTGATCTCCTCGTAGTTGACGCCTTCGAGTTCGCCGGTGCCCTTTTTGATGGCGCGCTCGATGTTTTCAACCGGCATATTGGCGGCGCGGGCTTTCATCAGGATGGTGCGGAGCCGGGGATTGAAGCCGGGATCGCCGCCGCCCTGTTTGGCGGCCACGGTCATTTCTTTGCCGAGTTTGGCGAACAGCTTGCCGCGCTTGGCATCAATCGCGCCCTTGTAATGTTTGACTTTCGACCACTTGGAATGTCCTGCCATAGCGCTGCAATCTTAGCTTGCCGGGGTGGGGTGTTCCATATATTTTAGCCGCGTTCCCCAACGTCGCCCGGGTGGTGGAATTGGCAGACACGTACGTTTGAGGGGCGTATGGCGAAAGCCGTGCAGGTTCAAGTCCTGTCCCGGGCACCACTTCTTGCCGGCTACAACTGGCCGAGGAACTTTTTGAGTTCGCGCACGCCGACAATGTATTGATCCGCGTTCGCGGCGATCCACTTCCATTGCGGCTCGGTTTGGGGCCAGTGGTTGCCGGCTTTCTTGCAGCGGTTGGCCGCTTCGCTCGCCCAGCGGATGACCGCTTCCCGGTCGGCCAAGAGAGCGGAGCCAATCACACAATCTTGCAGGGATTGCATTGTGGCGCCGGCAGGCTTCCGGGACAGAAGCGCGTTTAACACAGCGCCGCTGTCAGTTTGCACGATGGTTTGGAGAAGCTTGGAAGACAGCTTCTTGTGGTGATGGTAGAAGATCACATCGGACAGCACTTTGCCCTCGACCTCGCCAAACTCGTGTACCAGTCCCAATCCTAGCGCTCTCTGGAAGCTGCTTTGGTGGTCTCTGTATGCCATAGCACAGAATCCTTTAAGCGACGTTTTGTTCTATGGCCCGGATCAGATCTTTGGAATCCACCGGCTTGGCGATGACCGGATAGCCTTGGATACATCCTTTTCGAAGGTTGGCTGACTCCTTGGTCAATGTAGCTGTCAGGAAGATCACTGGCACGTTCTTGAGCTCGCCGTCGGCGCGAAAAGCGTCCAGCACTTCTCCGCCGTCCATCTCCGGCATGACAACATCCAAGATGACAATGTGCGGCTTGAACTCGTTGGCCGTTGCTCGGGCGCGTGTCGCGAGATTCTCCTCGCGGACCTCAAATCTTCCCGTTTTCTCCAAATTCAGCCTGACCATTCGGGTCAGTCCGGCCTCATCGTCCACGACCAGCACACGTGTTTTTTCTGTAGCCATATCTCCTCACCGTTCTCCCGTCACTGGCAGCCCTCTCCTGCCATGCGAGAGTGTAGTCTTGACCCTTGAGTGACGTCAAGCGCGCTTCTCAACTCAAGCGCTGGCCGTGGCGCCACCGATGTCAGGAGTGGGGACGATACCGGTCTTTGGTTCCGGTGCCGCCTCTTTCTTTTGGGGCTGCGCATTGGCGGGGGGAGGCACGGAAGGCCGGGCAGGCGGCTTTGACAGCTTGCCGGTTTCCACGATCTCAGCGACTTCAGCCGCGTCCAGCGTTTCATATTCCAGCAATGCTTCCGCCATGGCGATCAGCTTGTCGCGGTGCGTGGTGAGAATCTCTTTCGCGCGGTTGTAGGCGCTGTCAATGATCGCCCGCACTTCCTCGTCAATTTCTCGCGCGGTCTCTTCGCTTACTTCGCGGCCCTTGAACAAATCGCGTCCGAGGAACATATGCTCTTCGTGTCCGCTGACGTTGACCATGCCGATCTTCTCGCTCATGCCCCATTCCGTAACCATCTTGCGAGCAATGTGTGTCGCCTGCTTGATGTCACCGGCCGCGCCACTGGTGCAATCGCCAAAGGTCAGCTCTTCCGCGATGCGTCCGCCCATGATGCCGGCCAATTCATCCATCATCTGCTTCTTGCTCTCGCTGTATTTGTCCTTCTCCGGCAGCGAAAACGTCGCGCCCAAATACATGCCGCGTGGAATGATCGTCACTTTGTGGAGCGGCTCGGTCAGTTCCACCTTGGACATGACCAGCGCGTGCCCGGCCTCGTGGTAGGCCGTCAACCTCTTGTCCTTCTCGTCCATCACGCGGCTGCGACGTTCCCGCCCCCAGCGAACCTTGTCGCGGGCTTCTTCCAGTTCTTCCATGCCCACAGCCTTCTTGTCATTGCGCGCCGCCAACAACGCCGCTTCGTTGATCAAATTGGCCAGATCCGCGCCTGAGAAGCCAGGCGTGCCGCGTGCGATCACCTTGAAATCACAATCCGCCGAGACTTTGATATTGCGCGCATGAACCCGCAGAATGGCTTCACGCCCGGTCAGGTCGGGCAAATCCAACACAATCTGGCGGTCAAACCGGCCGGGCCGCAACAGCGCGGCATCCAACACATCGGGACGATTGGTGGCCGCAATGATGATGATGCCTTCCTGCGTGTCGAACCCGTCCATCTCTACCAACAACGCGTTCAACGTCTGCTCGCGTTCGTCGTGTCCGCCACCAATGCCGCTGAACCGCGACCGGCCCACGGCATCAATCTCATCAATGAAAATCAAACATGGTGCGTGCTTCTTTCCTTGCTCGAACATATCGCGCACCCGGCTGGCGCCAACACCCACAAACATCTCCACAAAATCCGATCCGCTGATGGAGAAGAACGGCACATCAGCCTCACCGGCGATGGCTTTGGCGAGCAGAGTCTTGCCGGTGCCCGGAGGTCCGATCATCAACGCGCCTTTGGGCATGTGACCGCCGAGACGCGAGAACTTCTTTGGGTCCTTGAGAAACTGGATGATCTCCTCGACCTCCTCTTTCGCCTCATGCACACCGGCCACGTCTTTGAACGTAACCTTGTTCTTGTCGCGACTGAGCATCCGGGCGCGTGATTTTCCAAAACTCATCGCCCCCTTGCCGGCCAGTTTGATTTGCCGGATGAAAATGAAATACAGCAGCACCACAAACAACACGAACGGCAGCGCCGACCAGAGGAACTGCATCCAGATCTGATTGGAAGGACGGAACTCAAATTCCTTGGTCTTGCCGACAAAGAACTTCTCCATTTCCGGGCTCCAAATTACCTTGGTGGCGTACTTGGCCTTGGTTTCGCCCTTGAGATACTCGCCCTTGATCGTGTCCACCGACTCACCGCCACGAACGACGACAGCGGTTTCCACAACGCCCTTCTCAACGAGTTCCTTCAACTGCTGATAGGAAAGCTCATCCACCACTTCACGTTGGGATTGTTTCATCCACAACAACAGGGGCACCAACCCCAGGATGATGAACCAAATGAGCATCGCCCGCATCCGAAACCGCGGATCGGGAGACTCAGGTTGCCGGTTGAGCTTGGGGAATCGTGATTGTTTTTCGTCCATACTCTTATCGCTGTATAACTTCGGTGTTCTGGGGCGGGGCGAGGATTGCAGACCTCGCAGTGAAAATTGTGCCGCAAGCTAACATGGCAATTAGGTCATTGCAATAGGTTTGGTTTTTACCGTCATAAGCACGATGCGAGGGCAGTGCAGTTTGAGGTTTTGGGCGGCGCGGGTTGTTCACTCGAAACTCCGGGTGGCGCAAGCGTCCCTGCTTGCGCCCCCCACGGCACCCCATCAAAACTTGCCGTACGCCCGCCGGAGACAGAGTGAGAGTTGATTCATTGGACCCTGCCCCGCTTTGATGGACACCTGGGTAAAGGTGCGCTACACCCAGGAACGATTATGCCTACTGGGATTGCCCCGTTTTTTGTACACCCTGGGGGTGCTTGGGTTGAGGTTTAGTTGACATTGGCTTCAAAGTCCAGCGGCGTTTGGTAGTTCAGTGCACTGTGACGGCGCTGGCGGTTGTAGTAGCACTCGACATACGCGAAGAAGTCGCTGGTGGCGGCGGCGTGGCCGACATAGCCACCAGCCGCTTCGGCCAGCGCCACACATTCGCGTTTGTAGATGCCATGAAACTTTCCATCGCCGCGTTGTCGTTCGGGTTGCCGACCCGACTCATGCTCGGTTCGAGGCCGGCAGCCGCCAAGACTTGACGATGTTCGCTGCTGGCGTATTGGACGCCCCGGTCGCTGTGGTAGAGCAGACCGCGCGAGGGTTGGCGGTGGGGCAACGCCATGCGTAGCGCGGCCAGCACGGTGGTGGTGGCCAAGCTCGCACCAGCGGCCCAGCCGATGATGCGGCGACTGTACAGCTCCATGATCACGGCCACGTACAACCAGCCGGCGGCGGGCGGCACGTAGGTCAGGTCGCCGACCCAGACTTGGTTGGGACCGGTGGGCGGGGCGTGGGTGGCCAGGTGGTTGGGGGCAATCGGGTGGGTATGATGGCTGTC
>CAZEQV010000001.1:0-43265 GCA_964514435.1 uncultured Verrucomicrobiota bacterium | reverse complement strand
TTGTCGGTGCCGTTGGAGAACTGACCGCTGATGGTGCCGTCCTTGGCAAGCGTGCCCTTGAATGTGTAAGGCTTGTTCCGCACTTCGGTTCCGCCGGTCAGCAGGGTTTCGCCGTTGTTGGTTTCGGCCTTGAAATCGCAGTTGTACGTTTCCTTGCCGTGCTTGAACCTGGCTTTGAGCAGATCGGGCTTCTCTCGAACCACGACACCGGTCACCGAACCGGGGTCGCGGTCCTTATACTGGCCGGTAAGCCATTTCCATTTTCCCGCGTAGGAAACGTCGCCCGACGGTTCCTTGGACGGTTCGGCCTGGGCCAAAGGCGCGCAAGCCAAGCCCAACAGAATCACGAGACACACGGCTTGAAGGTTTCGGACACAATGATGCGTGGCGATGCAGTGCGGGGTGTTCATGGGCGGTACGGTACACGAACTTCCTACTCCGTCAACCCGCCAGCTTCATTTCCGCGCCCGTTTCGGTCCGCGTCCCTTGAACGTCAACTCCGCGATACCGGACTTGTCGAGATCACCGAGACCGAGTTTCACCATCTTGGCATATTGCCTGAGCGTCGCGGCGGCGAGCGGCAAATCCAGTTTGGCTTTCTTGGCCAGGGCCAATGCAATACCGCTGTCTTTGGCCGCGTGAGCCGCGCTGAAGAAACAGGAATGTTCGCGGTTGACCATGTCTTCTCCATCCGTGACCAACACGCGGGAATTGGCGCCTGTCTGGGAGAACACTTCCATCAGCATCTTCAAATCCAACCCCAGCGCCGCGCCCAACCCAAGTCCCTCGGCCAACCCGGCCGTGTTGATGTTCATCACCATGTTGACCAACACTTTGACTTTCGCCGCCGTCCCGGCAGGGCCGATGTAGCGCAAGAGCTTTCCGTCATCGCTCAACTCGGTGAGAATGGGTTTCACGCGGTCGAATGTGGCGCGTTCGCCTCCGCACATCAGGTATAGCGTGCCGGCTCGCGCTTGATTGATGCTCGACGCCATGCACGCCTCCAACGAAGACGCACCGGCCCGTTTCGCCAGTTTCTCCACCTTCTGATGAGTGTCGGGGGAGACCGTGGCGCAATTGATGAACACACGCTTCTCCGCCTTTCGCAGCAAACTATCCTTCCTGTTCGCAAAGATGTCCCACTGCGCCTTGTCATCGGTGACAACGGTAAAGATGACGTCCGCCAACTCCGTCACGCGCGCCAGCGTGCCGGCCGCCTCGCCGCCCAGCTCGCCGGCCAGACTGACTGCGGCGGGACGATGCCGGTCATATACCGCTGTGATGGGATATCCGATTTCCTTCAATCGTCGCGCCATGTTGGCGCCCATGCGTCCCACTCCCACAAAACCGATTCGTGTGTTCATGCCATGATCTCCCTTATTCTGCCAAGAATGCGTTATGGATTTTCTCTTCGCCCACGGTTGTCAATGGACCGTGACCGGGACAGATGACCGTGTCGTCCGGCAAGGTCATGATATTTTCCCGGTTGGTGCGCAGCGCTTCGTCGTAGCTGACAGCACCGCCCCCCATCGAACCGGCAAACACGGCGTCACCGACGATAGCAAGCCGTTTGCGCAAGCCGGTCACGATGTATGTCACCCCGCCGCGCGCATGGCCGCTGGTGCGACGCGTTTCCACTCGCAGATTGCCAATTGAGAACGTCGTGCCGTCGGCGAAGGGCGTAGCGCCTTCGATGGGTTCGCGCTCGCTGACGTAGGCGCGCGCGCCGGTTTTTTCCATCAGCCGATCCAGTTCCAGAATATGGTCGCCGTGAATGTGCGTGAGAAAGATCTGCTGAATCTTGACCGGCAACGTCAGCATACCGGAACAATCAGCGCCCGTGTCGAACGCCCCTGCGGCCTTGCTAACAGGATCGAACACGACGTAGCTGTTCACCGTCATGTCCCCGTAGGGCGTATTGAAGCAAACCAGCCCGTCGATGGGACCGGGGTCGTTCGGATACCAAGTCTTGTTGGCGATCGCGCGAAGAGCGGCCACGTTCAACCCAAGTTGGCGGATACCGGCATCGTCGGGCGAAACGGTGATCTTCAACCCGCGCTGAGCTTTGCCAATAATGTCTTCAAAACCGTCTTCGAGGGGGATTTTCATGCCGCGCTTGTGTATGCGAACCCCGCCGGCGTGGTCGAGCAAAAAGGGTTCGGCCGCGCTTCATGGGGAGAGCAGAATGATATGCGCGTCGAACTCGCCCTTCTTTTCCTTTTGCAGCGGGTTGACCACGGGCGTGAGCGTCGGGCGATCGGACACGCCATCCGTGCCGTTGGAGCGGCTGACGATGATCATGCCGAACTGGCTCGCGCCGATGCGCACGTTGTGGCAGCCGGGAAGATAACTGGAGAACAGCAGGTTTTGGGAGTCGCGGCTGAACGCGGCCGCGTATTCGCCGCCATATTTTCGGCCATCATCAGGATGCCGGTAGAAAGCGTTGGGCGTTTGAATGAGGCCCGTCGCCGCTCTGCCGCAGAAACCAAGAGCATCGCCCGGCAGGGCTCGAATCCGCGCGATACTGGTGAAGTTCGGCGCACCGCGATACTTGGGATTGGCAAAGCTCATCGGGACATACGCCAACCACAAGTCCATTTGCAGGACCGTTTGTGTCGCGGGATCAATCCGCATCAGGTATCCGAGCGAATTGGCCCCTTTCATACCGGATCCTTCCATGCCAAATCCGCCGCGCGGCACCGGTTTGCTGATGTCGGCCGGTTGCCGGCCAAACACGCTGTTGCCGCCGTCAGACCAACCGCCCACCCAGAGGTCGCCGTTGGACGCAATCTCCATCGCGCGCGGACTGGAATCTGAACACAGATTGTTGCCGGTGCCGCCGCAGGCGCACTCCCGCGGCGGCCATTCCCACATCCGCCACAACTTCTTTCCTGTGTTGTCGAATTTGTAGAGATACGGCTGACGCCACGGTTGATAGCCGGTATGGGTGTTGCGGTCGCCGCCAAAATAGAAACTGCCATCCTTCGGATCCACGCAGAGGTATTCCGCCGTTCCGGTCGAAACCTTGTCCCCGACCCGCCGCGCCATTTGTCCGTCGGCCGATATCCGCCACAAACCATTCGCGTCGGCGTGAAGCTCGCCGGCATCTGTCACCCACAACCTCTCGGGCGATTGTCGCTGTCCCTCAAAGATCCAGACCCATTCCAGTTTGTCAGCCGTCGCACTCCATTTGGCCAGGTAAGTATCTCGCGGCGCATCGGCAGCGGCTGATGGTTCCGGGCGCGGTTTGCCGCCGGTGCCTGTGCTCCCTTGAGCCGTTTGGGTCTTAAAGACCTTTGCTGAACGGGCGACATCGCGGAATGCGTCGGTACAATGGCCAGCCGTGAACAGGGATTTCCCATCTCGTCCTACCAGACCGGCTGAAATTGATGCCACGCCCCAATCAAAACGCACCACCTTCTTGATGGTTTCGAGCTTGCTGCCATAAAAAACAATCATACCGGCCCTGTCCGGGCTGTCGGTCCGCAAGGGACGATCCCCGCCCTTGCCGGAGGCGCCATACGGATTGGCTTTGCGATGCTGCCCCTTCCCCCACACCGTGGCCGAGGGCGTCGTGGGAAAATCCGGTCCCCAAGAATTCCCAAACGCGACGATTGTCCCATCCGGCAAAGCGCCTGCATCCAAAAACTCCTCGATGCCGGTCCCGCCGAAAAATGTGGCCGCAACCACTTGCAGTTTGTCGCCCTGTGCTGCCTTCTGGGTGAAGCTTTCGTACCGGCCCGCGTTCGCATTCAGCCCCAGCAAGCCGGCCACCGCGATTGCCGTGAAAAAATGTCGTGTCACAATTATCCCTTCTTACGGTTTGTTCTGTCCAATCAACCCCAGGGCTTCCTTGGCGGCCATTCGGACTTCATTGTCAGTATCGAAAGACGCCAATTCCTGCAAGGCTTTGACCGCGCGCGCATCGCCGAGCGCGCCCAGCGCGATGGCCACGGAAATGCGCACGTCGGGCTGCGGATGCCGCAAGACGGAAACCAGCGCCTCCACGGCGGCAGGATCTTGAATCTTCCCCAACGTTTCCGCTGTGCCGCGCACCACCAGCGTCTCCGAATCATTCAGCAACGGCAACAAAGCCGGCACGGCCCGCTTGTCCTTCAACTCGCCCAACGCCCAAATCGCGCCCGTCCGCACATTCGTGTCGGAGTCGGCCAGCAACGCCGCCACGGCCGGCGCGTTTTCCACCTTGCCCAACCGTCCGATCGCCCAAGCGGCCGATTGACGGACTCGCGCGTCCTTGTCTTTCAACGCCGCTAGCAGGGATTGTTCGGCCCTCGGCCCCATCCGCGCCAACACCAGCCCCACGCCGACCCGCAATTGCTCGTTCGTGGAACCGAGTTGCGCCACCAAAGCCGGTATGGCCGGTTCGCCGATCTCCACCAACCCGCTGGCCACCGCCAATCGCGTCTCGCGTTCCTCAAACGTCAGGTGCGCAATCAACGTGTCCACCACCTTGGGATTGCGCGTCTTTCCCAGCATCCCGATCAACTGCCGTTTCAAGCCGGGATCCTGAAATTCGGGATTGGCAATGGTGGCCATCAACGGCTCCGCTGCCCGCTGCGGGTTGATCTCCAACAAGGCCCGCGCCGCGGCGCCGCGAATGGAAACCTCCGGCCACCTTCGCTTCTCCAACAACCGCACCAGCGCCTCAAACGCCCGTTCGTCCCCGATCTGTCCCAACGCACCCGCCGCGGCGGCGCTCAACGCATTGTTGCCATCGCGCGCGTCCTTGCCGGCGGGCTGCGGCTCGTCCAACTCCGCCTGCACCACCGCCAGCAACGGTCCGACCGCGCGTTTGTCCCGCGCCACTCCCAGCGCGCGCGCCGCCCGGATCGGCACGCTGCTCGTCTGTTCCTTGCCTTTCTCGTCCGTCACCACGGCGTTCGACTTCAGCAACTCGATCAGCGGCTCCACGCACCGCGTGTCGCCCAGCGCCGCCAACGCTTCCGCTGCGGACAACCGCGCGCCCCAATCCCGGTCCGCGAGCATACCGGCCAACGCATCAGCCGCCCGCGGATCTTTCCGTTCCGTCAGGGCGCGCGCCGCCGCCGTCCGCACGCCGCTGTCGGTATCCGCCAACGCCCCGATCAACGCTTCACCGGCTCTCTCGTCGCCCACCTCGCCCAACATGGCCGCCGCCTTACGTCGCGCGGCCGGCTGGCTGCTCTTCAACGTCAGCAGCAACGCGTCCACCGACTTGCCGGCTTCCGATTTTCTCAACGCTTCATCCGCCGCGGCGGCGACTTTGCGGTCGGCGTCATCCAACATCACCAGCAACGCCGCCACGGCGCGCGGGTCGTTGATGTTGGCCAGTACTTCCACGGCGGCGAACCGCGTCGCGGGTTGTGCCGTCGAAGCCACACGGCTGATGGCCTCGACGGCCTCCCCACCCAACCGTATCAACGACCGTTTCACCCCACGGCTGACTGTCTCATTGGAATCTTGCAGCAACAACGCCATGTCACCGACCGGGCCCGCGTCACCCAACCGGCTCAGAGCGTCGGCTGCCGCCAGCCGCAACAACGGTTCCGGGTCTTTCAACATCGCCCGCAACGGCTCGGCAGCGCGCTTGTCTCCGATGCGTCCCAGCGCCAACGCGGCACCCTCGCGCGTCATCGGCTCCGGTGACTGCAACCGCTCCATCATCGGTTCAAACGCGACCGGGCCGAACCCGCCCACCGTCGTGCTGGCCGCCGCCGCCACCGAACGGTCGTTGTCAGTGAACAAGGCGCTCAGGGCCGGCAAGGCACGCGCATCGCCGAGCTTGCCCAGCGCTTCGATGGCGGCTTTTCGTTGCGTCCACAGATCCGATTTGAGCGCGGCCACCAAAGCATCCACGGCCTTCTGATCACCGATCTCACCGAGCGATTCAATGGCCGCCAACCGCACCTCGGCGCGCACATCAGCCGTGGCCCGTATCAGATGCGGCACGGCCGCACGATATTTCATCCGGCCCAGTTCCGTGGCGGCGGTCACGCGCTTTTCCACTTTGGTTTCGGAAAGCTGATCAATCAATGCGGCCGCGCGGCGCTGTTCGGGGTCGGCGGAGCCGCCGCATCCTGCCAACGCGAGCATCGCCGCGCCGGCCAGAAAGACGGCAAGCGGGCGCATCCAATTCTTCACGGGGAATGTCATGGCCCAACGTCAGGGGCTGGCGGTCTTTTCGGCGGCGGGCGCCGCGCTCATTTCGCCGATGTCACCGGTGTAAATCACCACGGAGAACCCGGTCGTGCCGCCGGCGTTTTCCAGTTTGAGCAGCAGTTGATTGTGGCCTTTGCGGAAGTTCAGTTTGCGAAATCCGCGGTCCGGTATCCACATGTGCGGGGTCTTGCCGCTCGTCCATACCGGCTCGCCGTTGAGCCAAGCCTTGGAGTAGTCATCGCTGCCGAAGCTGACCCATTTGGTCTGGTTCTTGTCGGAATAGACTTCGGTGAACGCATACCACACGGCATAGCTGGTGGCCACGTGCGGCGCGATCATGATGCCGCCGGGACGGTTTTGCAGCCATTGCCACGTCAGCTTGCGACCGTCTTTGCCCACGTACGTCGCATCCAAATCCACCACGGACTCCGGCGGGAATACCTTGTCCATGTATTGCCGGTTCGGGTTCGGGAACGGGCCGATGATGTACCAGGTGTCGAGGTACATCCATTCCGCCTTGATCCCTTGGTCGGTCAGCTTGCGTCCAAACGACGGTTTCCAGTCCTCGCTGAAGTCGCCGGACCGGTTGCCGGCAAAGAATTCGTCCGGTGACAACGTCGGCCCGATGTTGGAACCCCACCGGCCGCCGCCGCCGCCCTCGAAAATGCCACCGGCGCCCACGACCGTGATGCCGCCGACATCTTCGCCCATCAAGCCGCGCCCCACGTCAATCATCCGAACGATACCGGAAATCATCGCGCTGATTTCAGCATGGATGGTCTGCAATTCATTCTTCATCGCCACGAAGTTCGGGTCGGTGGCCTTCTTGATGACGGCCCCGAACGGAGCGCGGTTGATCTCCGGGTGAGCCGGCACGGCCACGTTGGTCACGTCGGCAGCCGCCTCGAACGTCAGCCCCTGGATGCGGGACAATTCCACAATGCGCATGTGCCGGTAGGTTTCGTAACTCTTCTTCTCAATCTTCTGCGCCAGCTCGTAAAGTTGGAACACATCGAGACTGTCCAATGCCTGATTCACATTCGGGCCGGTATCCCCGAGTGTGGAAAGCGATTCAGCCTTGTTGCCGGCATGCTTGACGTACGTGTTGAACCGGCTGTCGCGCATATTTTCGAGATCGGCGAGGAGTTTGCGTTCCTCCACGACTTTTTCGCGGATCCGTTTGGTGTGAACCTCCATCATCTGACGAAGGATCTCCTTCATCCGATCGCCTTCGATCAACTCCAGGTTCGCTTCGGCATCCGACCGGGACAAATACCATGTGCGCAACGGCTCGAAGTAAATGATGACCGCCACGACTAAAACGTGCAGCACCACCGCCAGCGTCCACCAAAAGATGCCCCACCCGGCGCCGCGAACTTCCTTTTGGAGATGGGGATTCATCCGGGCGGCTCAATCCTTGGTGTGGAACCCCACCGACTTCAAACCCTCGTATTCACACAGGTCAACCACATGGATAAGATGCTGGAACGCCGTCCGCCGGTCGGCATCAATGCGCACCCGGCGATTGGGATTCTCCTGCGCCAACGCCCGCAGCCGCTTGTGCAACAACTGCTGCGTCATCGGGTCGCCGTCCACGTACACGTTGCCGTCCTTGGTGATCTCCACCACCACCGTGTCGTGCGGCGACTTCGTCTCGGTCGCCGCCGCCGATTGCGGCAACTGAATATCCAGTTCCTTGTGCGCCTTCTTCAGCGTCGCGGTCACCAGAAAGAAAATCAGCAGCAGGAACACACAGTCAATCAGCGGCCCCATCTGCACTTCCGCGTCGCCTTCGGTCATGTCCAGACGCGTCTTCATTGGGCCGCCTCCGCCGGCTTCGACGCGGATCGCGTCAGGAACCAATCATTGATCAACGTGCTGGCCTCCTCATCCAACACGCTCGACAGATACGCTGTGCGCACTTTGATCATGTGATAACAGAACAAAATCGGCATCGCCACCATCAGGCCGTAGGCGGTTGTCACCAGCGCCTTGGAGATGCTGCTCGACAACAACGACGGATCGCCCATCGTACCGGCCACCGCCACGGTCTCGAACGACTCGATCATGCCCACCACCGTTCCAAACAGCCCCAGCAACGGCGCCAACACCGCCACCGTCGCCAGCGGATAGGTGAACATCATGTGCCGCGCCATGTCGCGCGACGCTATGTCGCTGGCCACCGAGTTCACCTCGTCCACGGAGCTGTGGCGATGCTTCAACGCGAACAAAATGATCCGCCCCAGCGTGCTCTTGGCGTGCTGCTGCGCCAATTGCTCCAACCCGCCGAGGTTGCCGGCCTGCCACAGCTGCTGCGCCTGCTCCGACAACCCCGCCGGCGCCACGCTGCGCCTCTGCAAGCGGAACAACCGTTCCAGGACAAATGCCGCGCCCAACAACGACAACGCCGTGATGAAATGCATCGTCGCCCCACCGGCTTTGTACTGGCGTTTCATCTCCCGCACCACCCGGTCCACCGTCAACGACTCGTCCGCCCCGGCGGCAACCGGTGCCGGTGCCTCCTGCGCCCAAACCGTCACGGACAAGCAAACCCCCAACACCACCGGATAAACCAAAGAAACAAGCTTCATCGTCTCGCACCTTTCTGTTGATTGACGCACCGGCCCACTCAACCGGACGCGACACGCGGTATCAACACCACCTCGCCGCGAGTGTTGCGCGTGGCGGGCGGCCAGCCCCGTCCGCCTGCGACCCGCGTCATCAACAGCCGGCGGCTTCTGGTCATTGCTGTTGTGTGTGGGCAGCCCATGCACCGCAACCGGCGGGCGCACCAGAATGTTCCCACATCGGGCTTGCGCCGACCGGAGGCGACTCCTAAAGTTCCCGTGCGCTGTCGCGTCATGCCATGAAACATTCTGACTTTGTCCATCTTCATCTGCACACGGATTACAGCCTGCTGGACGGGGCGGCGCAGATTCCCAAGGTCGTCGAGAAAGCGCACGAGGCCAGGATGCCGGCTTTGGCGATCACCGATCACGGCAACATGTACGGCGCGATCGAGTTCTACAAGGAGGCCTCCGAAAAGGGGATCAAGCCCATCATCGGCTGCGAAACATACATCGCGCCGGGCTCGCGGCTGGAAAAGAAGTCGGCCAACGCGCGCGATGCGGCGTTTCATCTGGTGTTGCTGGCCAAGGACAACGAAGGATACCGGAACCTCATCAAGCTCGTGTCCAAAGCCCATTTGGAGGGGTTCTACTACAAGCCGCGGATTGACAAGGAAATCCTCGCCCAACATTCCAAGGGGCTGATCGGGTTCACGTCGTGTCTGAAAGGCGAGGTGCCGTTCAAGCTGCTTCACGACCAGGAAAAACAGGCCCGCGACGCGCTGGATGAGTACCGGCACATCTTCGAGCCGGGTGATTTCTTCGTGGAGTTGCAGAACCACGGCATACCGGAACAACAAACCGCCAATCGGACGCTGTTGAAGTGGGCCAAGGAGTTCAAGCTCCCGTTGGTGGCCACCAACGACGTGCACTATTGCCAGCACGATCATCATGAGGCGCACGATGTGTTGATCTGTCTGCAAACCGGCTCGCTGCAGACTGACGAAAAGCGGATGAAATACAACAGCGATCAATTTTATCTCAAGACCGCTGAGGAGATGCACGCGCTGTTCGCCGAAGTGCCGGAAGCGATCAAAAACACGCTGGCCATTGCCGAGAAGACTTCGGTGAAACTGGAGTTCGGCAAACTCAGGTTCCCCAAATATGAACCGCCGGAAGGGTTCAAGCGGGAAGCGTATCTCCGCCATCTGTGCCGGGAAGGTTTGCTGAAGCGATACGGGATCCAGCAGGACAAACCCAAGGACGCCTCCGAGCGCCAGATCATCGCAAGGCTCGAACACGAGCTGAACATCATGGAGCGCACCGGGTTCGTCAGCTACTTCCTCATCGTCTGGGATTTCGTGAACTTCGCGCGCACGCACGGCATCCCGGTGGGGCCGGGTCGCGGCAGCGCGGCCGGCAGCCTCGTCGCGTTCCTGCTGCAGATCACGGACATTGATCCGTTGCGGTACAACTTGTTGTTCGAGCGCTTCCTGAATCCTGAGCGCGTGTCCCCACCGGACATTGACATGGATTTCTGCTACAACCGGCGTCCCGAGGTGATCGAGTACGTCCGCAAGAAGTACGGCGCCGACCACGTGGCGCAGATCATCACGTTTGGCACGTTGGGCGCGAAAATGGTCGTGCGCGATGTGGGACGCGTCTTGGGGTTGTCCTACGGCGAATGCGACCGGATCGCGAAGATGATCCCGACGGAACTCAACATCACGCTCAAGAAAGCGTTGGAGAAGAACCCGGAGTTCAAGGCGGCGTATGAGAACGAGGACTTGGTGCAGCGGGTGGTGGACTACGGGTTCATCTTGGAAGGCATCGCCCGCAACTGTTCCACCCATGCCGCCGGTGTGGTCATCGGCGACGAGCCGCTCGACAACACCGTGCCGTTGACGACCGGCACGGAGCCGACCGACATCGTCACGCAGTATTCGATGAATCCGCTGGGCGATCTCGGCGTGTTGAAGATGGATTTTCTGGGGTTGAAGACGTTGACCGTGATCAAGGATGCGTTGGATTACGTGGAGAAAACGACCGGGCAACACGTGGACATTGGCAAAATCCCCCTCAACGATCAAAAGACGTTTGATCTGTTGATGAAAGCCAACACGATCGGCGTGTTCCAGTTGGAATCCGGTGGGATGCGCGATTTGTGCCGCAAGATCGGGATTGATTCGATTGACAACATCAACGCCTTGATCGCGCTTTACCGGCCCGGTCCGATGGAGATGATACCGGATTACATTGACCGCAAACACGGGCGCAAACCGATCACCTACGATCATCCGTTGCTGGAGCCGGTGCTGAAGGAAACGTACGGCATCTTTGTGTATCAGGAACAAGTGATGCAGGCGGCCAGCGTGCTGGCGGGCTATTCGCTCGGCGGCGCGGACATCTTGCGGCGCGCGATGGGCAAGAAGAAACAGGAGGAAATGGACAAACAGCGCGCCACGTTCGTCAAAGGTTGCGCCGACACCAACAACATTCCCAAGGCCCAGGCGGAAAACATCTTCAACCTGTTGGAAAAGTTTGCCGGGTATGGATTCAACAAATCCCACAGCGCCGCCTACGCGGTCGTAGCGTATCAGACCGCCTGGCTCAAGGCCAACTATCCGGTTGAGTTCATGGCCGCCCTCCTCTCCAATGAACTGGCCGACACCGACAAAATCCAGATGTTCATCGTCGAGTGCAAACGCATGGGCATCGAGGTGCTGCCGCCCGATGTGAACGCCAGCGGTTTGCGGTTTACCGTGGAAAACGGCGCCATCCGTTTCGGCATGGCCGCCATCAAGAACGTGGGCGAAGTCGCCGTCAACAGCATCATTGCCGAACGCGAGGCGCACGGTCCCTACAAATCATTCGAGGAATTCTGCGGCCGCATTGACACCCGCACCATCAACCGCAAGGTGCTGGAATGTCTGGCCAAATGCGGCGCGTTTGACTCTCTGGGACAGGCACGCGCCCAAGTGTTCAGCGAGGTTGATTTTCAAATGAGCCGCGCCGCCACGATGCAACGCGACCGGGAACGCGGACAGGCGGCGCTGTTCGACGTGGAGCCGGTTCAAGTGCGCAAAGCCTCAGACACAAGCGCACCGGCTGTGGAATGGTCGCAAAGCGAAATGCTCGCCTACGAGAAGGAGCTGCTGGGATTCTACGTCTCCGGCCATCCTTTGAGCCGGTACGCCAACATCCTGACCCGGTACGAGCTGACGACCACGGCGCAACTCGGTTCGCTGCAAGACGGACAACCTACCCGGCTCGGCGGCATCATCAGCAAGTTCCAGCCGCGCACGACGAAAACCGGCAAGCCGATGGGCGTGCTGGCTATTGAGGATTTGGAGGGCGCGGTGGAAGTCGTGGTGTTCCCCGAGCCATACGCCAAATACGTCACGCTTCTCAAACAGGATGCTCCCGTGTTCATCGTCGGCGAAGTGAACTTGCGCGAGGACAAACCGAAGATCTACGTCAACCAGATCATCCCGCTCGATGACGTGCCGCGTCGCTTCACGAAAGCCGTGCACATCCGCCTGCCGGCCGAGACAACGAGCGAAGACACGTTGACCGCGGTGCGTGAAATACTGGCGCGTTACCGGGGCGAGTGCCCGGTATTCTTCGCGTTCACATTCGCCAACGGGCGCACGGTGTTTGTGGAAGCGCACGACCATTTTGCCGTGACGCCCCGGCAGGAATTGATTGATGAGATCGAACAGTTAATCGGTGAAGACACGGTCTGGCTGAAGGTGGACGCCGAGAAACTGGCCGCCGCCAGCAACGCCCGCCGCGAACAGCGCTGGCAGCGCGCGCCCTCCCGCGAGTAAGACCGTTACTTGGCCGGTATGATCAATTTTTGGCCGGGACGGATGGAGTCGGGATTGGCCAAATTGTTGGCCTTGATGATGTCGTTGATGGTGACGCCGTATTTGCGGGCAATGATCGCCAGCACTTCGCCCTTGGCGACAACGTGCTCTTGACCGGAACCAGAGCTTACCGGGCGCGAACCGCCGCCACTGATGGCCGCCAGCTCACGGGCCAACGTGTCGAGGATCACTTGTTTGTCTTTCTCGCGCGCCGCTTGCAGTTCGCGAACCCGCGCGTCCAACGCCTGCAAGTCAGCCGACGTTCCGCCGACGCCCGCGCGCCGAATTTCGATAAGCTGGGTCTGGATGTCCTCGATCTGGCGTTTCATTTTGTCTTGGTTGAACTGCAACGCCTCGACTTGGGCAGTGAGTTGTTTGATGCGTTCGTCCAGAACCGCGATGCTTTGCGCCACGGTTTCCTGGGCTTGAACGCTGACGGGAATGCTGCCGCTGAGTGTCCCCACAGTCAGCGCGGATAGGAGAAAAAGTTCCTTGTGATTCATGGCCGCACTGTAAGAGTCCGCGAAAGCGGATTCAAGAGCGATGTCGCCTGTCCCGGCGGGGCGCACCGCAAGTTTTGAACAGGTCCAAAATTGTAGGGCGCGAATCCCTGTCGTGTGGGGTTCGCGCCGCGAACCATTCCATTATTCGCACCCCGAACCAACGGCGGGCAGCCCAAACGACAGGCGTACCCGCCCTACAGAACTTGCGATGTCGCCTGTCCCGGCGGGGCGGCTGATTTACCGGTTGCGCCAGCCGGTCGGGTTGCGTATTTTCAGCACGCATGACGCTTACTGAAAAAATCATGGCCCGCGCTTCCGGCAAGTCCACCGTCCGCCCCGGCGACAACGTCTGGGTCAACGTGGACGTTCTGATGACCCACGATGTGTGCGGACCGGGGACCATCGGCGTGTTCAAGCGGGAGTTCGGCGCCACCGCCAAAGTTTGGGACAAGAACAAAGTAGTCATCATCCCGGACCATTACATTTTCACCGCCGACTCCAAGTCCAACCGCAATGTGGACATCTTGCGCGACTTCGTAAAAGAACAAGGGCTGAAGTATTTCTACGATGTGATTGATGATCCGAACGGCCACTGGGTTTTCGATCCCGCCAAGGGACCGATGCAACGCCAGTACGGCAGCAACTTTGCCGGCGTGTGTCACACCGCCCTCGCGGCGCGCGGGCACACGCGTCCCGGTGAGATTCTCCTCGGCACGGACTCGCACACTTGCATGGCGGGCGCGTTCGGAGAGTTCGCCACCGGCATCGGCAACACCGACGCCGGGTTCGTTCTCGGCACCGGCAAGCTCTTGCTCAAGGTGCCGGAAACGATGCGCTTCTGGCTCGACGGAGAACTCCAGCGCGGCGTCATGGCCAAGGATGTGATCCTGCGCGTGATCGGCGACATCGGGTTCGACGGCGCCACCTACCGGGCCATGCAGTTCCAAGGTCCGGGCGCCCAAGCCATGAACATGGATGATCGCATGACCATCGCCAACATGGCCATCGAAGCCGGCGGCAAAAACGGCATCTTCGAGCCGGATCAAACCACCTTTGATTACGTGGACGAGCGCACCCGCGCCAACGGCACACCATCCGCTTACGCCCCGCTCTTCTGCGATCCCGACGACAAACAGTCGTTTGTGTACGACAAGCGATTTGACCTCACCAAGCTGGAGCCGACCGTGGCCTGTCACCCCAACCCCGGCAACCGCAAACTCGCGCGGGAGTTGACTTCCATCGCGCTTGACCGCGCCTACATTGGCTCCTGCACGGGTGGCAAGACCAGCGATTTCCTGGCGTTCGCCGAGATCATCAAGGGACATCAGGTGAAGATTGACACGTTCGGGGTGCCGGCCACGCCCGAAGTGATCCGCGACCTTCGCGCCGCCAAGATCAACGGCACGCCCGTTTGGGATGTGTTGGTCAAAGCCGGCGTGCAAATGACGGAAAACCCCGGGTGCGCCGCGTGCTTGGGCGGACCGGCCGACACGTTTGGCCGCATGAACAAGCCGATGAAATGCATCAGCGCCACCAACCGCAACTTCCCGGGCCGCATGGGACATCTCGAATCGCAAGTGTTCCTCGCCAGCCCGTACACCGTGGCCGCCAGCGCCTTGACCGGCAAGATCACCGATCCGCGCGACTTCCTGTAACACGGCCGGGGGACGATGAGAATTTATCTTGTTCGTCATGCCACCGCGTCGCACATCGCATCCTGCGATGCGGAGCGGCCGTTGACGAAGCAGGGACAACGCGAAGCGCTAGCGGTGGGCGAAGGGCTGGCGCGCATCTGCCGCAACCCGCCCGCCATTTACTCCAGTCCCAAATGGCGCGCCGTTCAAACCGCGCAATTCATCGCGCAAGGGTTGAAATCCGCCACGGAGCCTCGTGCGCTCGATGAACTGGCGGACAACTCCACCACCCGCGCCCTGCTGAAGATCTTGCCCGCCGGTGATGTGTTGTTGGTGGGGCACATGCCCGGTGTGGCGCGACATCTGGCGGAACTCGTCGGCTCCAAGAATGTTCACGCCCATGAGTTTCACCCGGCCACGGTGGCGTGTGTGGAGATGGCCGCGATGAAGCCCGGTTCCGGCACGCTGCTGTGGAAGAAAGACGCGACCGATTGGGCGACCGCCTAACGGCTCACGTCGCTTCATCCGCAAACAGGAATCGCAAGTCCTCGATCGAAAGGGCGTTGGTGAAGTTCTCTTCGCCCAACACATCGTTGGCCAGCGCGGACTTCGTTTTCTGGAGCGTCCGAATCTTCTCCTCGATGCTGTTCTTGATCAGCAACCGGTAGGCGATCACCTGGCGTGACTGGCCGATCCGGTGCGTTCGATCAATCGCTTGATTCTCGACGGCGGGATTCCACCACGGATCAAACAACACCACGTATGAGGCCGCCGTCAGGTTCAATCCGAACCCACCGGCCTTGAGCGAGATCAAGAACACGGCGGCACCCTTGGTGTTCTGAAAGTTTTGTATCAGGTCGCCCCGGTTCTCCGTCGCGCCGGTCAGATAGAACACAGGCCACTCGTTCTTGTCCATGACCGGCCGCAGCAGGTCGAGCAGTCCGACAAACTGGCTGAACACCAAAACCTTGTGCCCCTCCTGCATCAACGGCTCCAACAAATCGGTCAGCGCCTCCAATTTCGCGCTCTCCGCGTGCGTGTGTTTCTCGCTGACCAAACCGGGATGGCAGCAAATCTGCCGCAGCCGCAGCAGCGAGGTCAGGAAGTTGAACCGTTGTTTGTCGAATTCCTGCCGGGTCTTGACCTTGAGCAGCATCTGTTGCGCGTGCTTGAGTTCCGCCCGGTACAACGTCTCTTGCGCTCCTTCCATCGAGCACAGCAGATCCTCCTCAATGCGCGCCGGCAAGTCCGTCGCCACTTGTTGTTTCGTGCGCCGCAGCAAGAACGGACGGACCCGCGCCGCCAAGCGTTGCCGGGCCAGCGGGTCGTCGGCCCTGTCAAAGTTCTGCATGAACTGCGACTTGTTGCCCAACACACCGGGCATGGCAAACGCCATCAGGCTCCACAAATCCATCAACCGGTTTTCAATCGGGGTGCCCGTCAACACCAGCCGGTAATCCGCCCTCAACCCGCGCGCCACGGTGGCCGTCTGCGACTGCGGGTTCTTGATGTACTGGCCTTCATCCAGGATCACGGCCATCCAGTTGACGTTCTTCACTACCGATTCCAACGATCGCAACTGCGCGTAGTTGATCACAATCAGGTCGGTTGTTCCCAGCGCACTTTTGAATTCCACACCGTCGCTGCCGCGCCACACCTTGACCCGCAACGTCGGCGAAAACCGCTCCGCTTCCGACCGCCAGTTGTCCATCACCGATTTCGGACAAACCACCAGGCTGGTTTTGACGGTCTTCTTCTCCTCCGCCCGCAACCACTCCAGCCACGTCAACGTCTGCAGCGTTTTCCCCAACCCCATATCGTCCGCCAAAACTCCTCCAAACCGATTGGTGGCCAAGTACGACAGAAAGTGAAACCCCTCGGTCTGATACCGGCGCAACTGCGCGCACACCGTCTTCGGCACATCGGGCGTCACGCGCGTTTTGATCTCGGACGCCCGGCGATGAATCTCTGCCACCCGCTCCTCCGGCAAGAACCGGGCCGCCGCCTTGTCCGCCAACTGCAACGCATGCAACCGCTGCGGCTCCGACGACAAGTCATGCGGACTCAAACCCAACCGGGCCAGCTCGCCGTCCTCCTCCTCGCTGACGTTGAACTGCAATCGCCGCCAGCCCTTTTTCCCGAGCCGCACGTACCGGCCCCGCGCGTCCAGCAACAGTTTTAGCTCTTCTTTTGACAACGTCGTGTCTTTCACATCGAGCACAACCCTCAAATCAAACCAATCCACCCCGGCCGACTCACAATCCAACCGTACCGAAGCGCTGACCGGCGCATCGCGAAGCGTCGCCAGTTGCGGATCGAGCTTCAGTTCCACATCCCCGGGCACCGTTGCCAGCCACGACACAAACTTGTCCGCGAAATTTCGTGTCAACCGCAGCTTCCACCCTTGCTGATAGGAGTCCCAAGTTGCGCCCAACGTTTGCACCAACACCGGCACTGCTTCCAATGCGGCACGGTCGAGCACCTTGATGTTCTGGTCCTCCTTTGGCAGAAGCCTTCTCGGGTCGGCGTCTTTCGACCAGCCTGCCGGCGAGAAAAACTCCGCCCGGTGCCCGTCTTCCGAAACTGCTTCGAAATCCAAGCACACCATCTCTTCGGTGCTGCCGGGATATACCGGCTTGAGGTGGCCCGTGATGCGGACTCTCATTTTGACGCGCCGCACCCGCTCGTTCAACCGCGCCGGCAAGCCCACCCCCAGCCGCGACAACAACTCCACGCCATCCTGAGTCTCCAGTGCCGGGGCCGGCACCCGCAACGCCGAACCATATTCCTTGAGCTTCCGCACCGGCGTCGGTCCCGCCCATATTTCCGCGCGAGCCATGTACAGAGTCGGGCGCCCCGGAAAAGTCAGGTAATGTTCCGAAAACACCCCGCCATCCGGTTTGGCTAGGTAAAGCTCGTAATCATCATTCTCGCTGGACGCCTCACGCAGCTTCCATTGCAGTGATTCAGTGTGCCGCTTGAACGGAAGCCTGTTGGCCGACACAATCAACTCCTGCAAATCTTCCCGGCGCAACAGCCCGTTGACAATGTTGCGGACTTGCGGATCCGTGAGTTCAAACTTCGTCATCCGCAGCACATCCGCCAAACAATAAAACGGTTGCCAGATGTCCTGTCCGCCCGCCGGCAATGACAGCGTCCCGGCGGCGTGCGCCGACACCCATTGCTTGAGCATCGCGGATTTCAGCGGCTCAAAGTCATCCTCGTCGTTCTTCCGCCACATCAGGGTGGCCGTCCGCAAATCCAACTGCAATCGCAAGCCCACCGGTTGCGCCACAAGGCCGGGCATGGCGGCGGAAGGATCATCCATCTCGTGCGACAATCGTCGCCTCCATTCTTCGATTTCCTCTTCGCGGTGCCATTGGATGATGATCTTCTGGATGCGCTCCGTGTCCTCGATGGGTTTCATGAACGCGGGCGTTTCGTAGCCGTGCTTTTGCAGCCAGTAATGCAGATAACGGCCAAACTCCAGCTCACTGCGCGGAAACGACGGGAACAACTTGGGCATCTCCCAACTCATGCCGCGCACACCGGCCTGAAATTGCTGCAGCTCCCAATATGTGATCCGCCCCACCTGCCGCCCCAACTCGAACAGCTTCCGCACCCGGTTCACGTAGGCCATTTCGGTTTTGTTGAGTTCACGTTGAAGTTTGGCCTTCAACTCCGCGACCAACTCGCCTTCCCGGGGCGCTGGGGAATCGCTGGTCGCCACTTCCGCCTCGCCCAACAAGGCCAGCATCGTCGCCACGCCATGTTTGCAGTCGTAGACGACCGGGCACGAACAATCCGCCGTCCAATATCCGTCGTCATATCGCAACGTCACCGTATAGTTCACCCCGCCCTGAACAATGGCCCGATACATCGTGCCCGGCTGAATCGCCACGAGATTGCGAACCCGCCCGGCCCGATGATACTCCTCGCCTCGCTGCCGCGACGACCGCGGTACCGCCGACAAAAAGTCCCAAGCCGCATCCAGATCAACAATCGAAAAACCGGGTTTCATAGGTTTGAAAAATCCAGCCTTTCACCCTATCCAAGCCGCCATGCTCAAACAAGCCGTGTTTCACATTGCGCCGTTTTTCTGCCTCCGCTAGATTCCGCGCCATGCCCAAGCAACCTGTCCGCAAACCGAATTCACCCCTTGCCGGCACGGCACTCAAGCCCGCATGGTACAATCCCTTTCATCTGCTTGATCCCGGCGAGCATTCGCCCGCTGAAGTCAATGCGTTCATCGAGTGCCCCATGCGCTCCAAAATCAAATACGAGCTGGACAAGCTCAACGGCATTCTCCACATCAGCCGCACGCTCCACAGCGCCGTGCATTACCCCAGCAATTACGGGTTCGTCCCGCAAACGTACTGCCGCGACCACGATCCGCTCGATGTGCTGGTGCTTTCCCAGGAGCCGGTCATTCCCGGCTGCGTGATGAAAGCCCGTCCCATCGGCATGCTGCCCATGCACGATACCGGCCAGGAAGATTTCAAAATCATCGCCGTTCATGCCAACGACCCCATCTTCGCCACCTACAACGACATCTCCCAACTCCCGCCCCACACCCTCCGCGAAATCCGTCATTTCTTCGAAATTTACAAAGAACTCGAAAAAGCCGGCCAAGTGAAAGTCGAAGATTTCCGCGGCCGCATTGACGCTTACAGTTACATCCGCGAGTCCACCAAAGCCTACACCCGTTTCCGCACCAAGCTCCTCAACTGCCAGTACCCCGATTACTGAAACCATGCCCGATCTGTTGTTCACTGCCGGCGCCTTTCACATTCACCGCCAAGCCGGTGACCTGATGCGCCGCGCCTTCCTCCGAACACAAGGCGAACCCGGCCCCGAGCACATCCTGCTGGCGATGTTCGCCGCCAACCACGAACTCATCCAAGCCCTCGTCTCCTCCCTCAACCTCAACCGGCACCGCCTCGAACGCGACCTGTTCGAAGCCACGCTCAAAACCCACGCCGCTCACCTCGAAGAAAGCCGAGCCAACTGGATCCGCCAACTCCAACAAGCCATCTCCCAACGCCAACTGCGCTGCGCCGACGAATGGGACCTGTTCACCACCACCCTCCGCCAACCCAGCCCCTCCGTCCGCGCCGCCTTCCAAGAATCCGGCATATCCGACAAACAACTGGCCGCGTTCCTCGATGCCGACGAACTTCAAGCGTTCGCCCTCCGCTACAGTTCTTCTCCCTCACCCAAGCCAAGCGCACCGGCCAAGCCCCAAGCCGCCAGCCAGCCGGCCGCCACCACCGCCCGCATGGCCGTTCTCCAACAATTCGGACGCGACCTCACGCTGGCCTGTGCCCGCCAACAACTGCCGCGCCCCTTGATGCGCGACCGCGAAATCCAAGAACTGATGGAAACTCTCTGCCGCCAACGCCACCGCAACGCCATCCTCGTCGGCGAACCCGGTGTCGGCAAATCCTCCATCGTGTACGGTGTCCTCCACCATATCGCCGGCCTGAAAATGCCCGGCCGACTTTCCGAACATCGCTTCTGGCAGATCAACATCGGCGCGATGCTCGCCGGTGCCGCCGACCGCGCCGACGGCCAGCAACGCCTCCAAGGTCTGATCGCCGACTGCCGGGAGCGCCCGGTCATCCTTGTCGTGGAAGATTTCACCCGCAGTTTCCTGGCCGACCGGTCTGACGCTCTCGCGGCCATTCTCCGGCAGGCTCTG
Source organism: uncultured Verrucomicrobiota bacterium (assembly GCA_964514435.1). GTDB lineage: Bacteria > Verrucomicrobiota > Verrucomicrobiia > Palsa-1439 > Palsa-1439 > CAZEQV01. The sequence goes on along the minus strand of CAZEQV010000001.1, from coordinate 22,832 downwards.
TTCCAGCAGCACATCCAGTGTATCGGCGAATGCACCCCGGACGCGTTCCGCAAAGAAATCCAGCCCGACCACGAGTTGCTCGAAGTCTGCCACCCGGTCCGCATTGAGGAACTCTCTGCCGAACAGACCATCGAGCTGCTGGCCGGCATGGTGGCGGGCATCGAAGCATTTCACAATGTGCAGATTCCCCGCGAAACGCTGGTGGCTGTGGTGGAACTGGGCGGACGCCATCTCAGCGACCGAAAGTTCCCCGGTAAAGCCGCCAGCCTGCTCGACGCCGCTGCGGCCCGCGTGTCCCTGCGCGACGCCGGCCGCCGCGCGGTTTTGCCCGAGGATGTCGCCGAAGTCGTCGCCCGCCTGACCGGTCTGCAAACCGCTCAACTGCTCTCGTTTCGTGTCGAAAACGTGTCCTCCATCGAGACGGCCCTCAAGAAACGCATCATCGGCCAGGACCACGCCATTCGCGCCATCGTAGACAAGTTTCAAATTTCGCGTTCCGGACTCGACCTCAAACCCCACCGGCCCGATGCGGTGTTCCTGCTGGCCGGCCCGACCGGCGTGGGCAAAACCGAAATGGCCAAGGCCCTCTCGGAAATCATGCAGGGCAGCCCGAACAAACTGATCCGGTTCGACATGTCGGAGTTCATGGAGAAACACACCGTCGCCAAACTCATCGGCGCGCCCCCCGGCTACATCGGCTACGACGAGGAAGCCCCGCTCTGCAAACGTGTCCGCAACAACCCCCGCGCCGTGATCTTGTTTGATGAAATCGAGAAGGCCCATGCCGACGTGCAGAATATCTTCCTGCAAATCTTCGACGACGGCCGTCTCACCGATTCCCAAGGTCAGACCGCCGATTTCAGCCAGACAATCATCCTGCTGACATCCAACCTCGGCACCCGCCAGTTGGATGCCGCCGCATTGGCCAAGCTTTCCGAAACGGAACGCAACCGGCGACTGCGCGATCACTGTGAAGATGCCGTGCGCCACTTCTTCGCGCCGGAGTTCATCAATCGTCTCGACGGCTTGCTGGTGTTGAACCATCTTTCCCGCGAAATGGTCACACGTATTGCCGAATCTCAACTCCAGCAGATACTCGAAACACTCGCCCAGCGCGGTAAAACCACCGAGATCACCGAAGCCGCGTTCCAACTGGTCGTGGAGAAAGGCTACAGCCTTGACTACGGCGCCCGGCACCTCCAGCGCACCATCGAAGACATCGTCCTGAAACCCCTCGCACGATTCCTTCTCGAAAATCCACAAGTCGCCGCCATTCGTGTGGATGCCGCCGAAGGACAGATTGCCGTGACCCCCGCGACCGGCTAGGATGCGCCCATGAAAGATTTCTTCATCGGCTTGATCGTTGGAATGTTTCTCACCGCCGCCACCGGTTACTACTTCGTCGTGGTCCGCCACAACCCGAAGGTCCGTCACACGTGGGATGCCCTCGACGCCCAGCTCGAGGCCTGGCATTTGCGCGGCGACGACATCCAGGAAGAACTCACGCGCACCGGCAAAGTGTTGCGCCGGCAAGCTCGTGAATTTGGTTCCGCCGTCGCCGATGCTTCCGGTGACGCCGCCATCACCGCCAAGATCAAAGGAAAATACGCCGTCAACTCCGAGCTTTCCGCTTTGAGCATTTCGGTCAACACCACCGATGGAAGAGTCACGCTGGCCGGCTCCTGTCGCACGCACGATCAAATCGGCAAAGCCGTCCTGGTCGCCATGCAAACCGACGGTGTCCGCGAAGTTACCTCGACGTTGTCGGTAAAACCGTAGCGTCGAGTTCGCCCTCGCTTTTGGCGATCACCACGCACCCGGCCACGTCACTCCACACGTTGACCGTCGTGCGGCACATATCCAGCAGCCGGTCTACCGCCCAGATCAACGCCGCACCCTCCAGCGGCAACCCCACCGATGTGAGGATAATGCTCATCATCACCAGCCCGGCATGGGGAATCCCCGCCGCGCCGATGGACACCAGCACCGCCCCGACAAACACCGTCGCCTGTTGCGCCACGCTCAACGTCACACCCATCGCCTGCGCGATGAAAATCACCGCCACACATTCATAGAGCGCCGTGCCATCCATGTTGATCGTCGCACCCAACGGCAACGTGAAGCTGGCGATGCGATTCGAAACGCCCGCGCCTTTCTCCGCCCGCTCCATCGTCAGCGGCAACGTCGCCGAACTGCTCGCCGTCGAGAACGCCGTGAACAACGCCTCGCTCATCGTTCGCATCAGCCGGTACGGCGGCACCCGCGCCAGCAACCAGACCAACACCGGCAACGTCACAAAAAAGTGCATCGCCAATCCTGCCGCCACCGTCAGTGCATACGGCAAGAGCGGACGCAACACCTCCACCCCGGTATCCGCGATCATCCGCGCCACCAACGCAAACACTCCCACGGGCGCCAACCGTATGATCGCGTGCGTGATCGTCATCATCACTTCCAGCACCCCGTCCACAAATGACAGAACGGTCGCCCGTGATTTCTCCGAGACAAAGTTCACCGCCAATCCAAACACGAGCGCAAAGAAGATGACGCCGATCATGTCAAATTGCGCCATCGCTTTCACGATGTTGTCTGGCACGATGCGGATGATCAGGTCCGTCCACTTCTCCACAGTGGCCATCTGCGGCTTTGCGTCCGGCAGGGCAAGATTCGCGCCCACGCCGGGCTGAATGACGTTCACCAACACCAACCCGGTGGCCACGGCCATGACGGTGGTGCTGAGGTAGTAGGCGAACGTCTTCAAGCCTACCCGGCCAAACTTACCGGCTCGCCCCAACCCCGCCATACCGGAAACCAGCGACGCCATCACCAATGGCAACACCACCATCTTCAACAACAACAGAAACAGCACTCCCAACACGCGCAGCGTTTCCATCAGGAACCCGTGCCCGGCCGGCCAGTTTGTCTGTAATGCCCGCAACCCGGCACCGCCGGCCAAAGCCAGCAACAGAGCAATTAACATCTGCCAATGAAGTGGAACCGTCCGCCGCATGGAGAGATTCTCGCCGCGCAACCCCACCGGCACAAGACCGAATACCACAGCGTTTGCCTGAACGCATTGTTGCACGTTCCTCAAGCAGAGGAATTGGGCCACCAATCCACACGCATCTTCACGAATGTTCTGGTCTGATTCGTGGCCATTCGTGGCTAAGGACAGCAGAGCCGAGTCGTTGTTAGATGATTGTCCAAGACTGTTTTGGTAGGGCGTTGCGTTGCTCTCACGAATGATTGGAGGATTTGTCGCTCTGGTTCCGCCCGCCCCTGCTGCCCTGCGGGAACCGTTGAGACTTTCTGCTGGCACGTGTTAAAGTGACGGGCGTCGGAGGAACCATGAACAAAAAACAGGTTGCCGAAATCTTCGGAGAAATCGGCACGTTGCTGGACATGAAGGGGGAGAACCCGTTTCGCGTTCGCGCCTACTTGAACGCGGCGCGTGCCATCGAAACCGCCCAGGAGGATCTTTCCACGCTCGCGCGCGAGGGCAGACTCACGGAGATCAAAGGCATCGGCAAAGATTTGGCCGCCAAAATCGTGGAGCTGATCGAGACCGGCAAGCTGGCGTATCACGAGGAACTCCGCGCTTGCCTGCCGGCAGGTTTGCTCGACATGCTGCGCATACCGGGCTTCGGCCCGAAACGCGCCAAGATTGTGTACGAACAGTTGGGCGTTGATTCCATCGAGAAGCTCGAAGCCGCCTGCCAGGCCGGAAAGGTGGCCGCCCTGAGCGGGTTCGGCGAGAAATCGCAGCAGAAAATCCTCGAAGGCATCACCATGCTCCGTCAGTTCAGCGGCCGTCATCATTATCACGACGCTTACGCCGTGGCGCAGCCAGTTCTCGAAGCGCTGCGAGCCCACGACGGTGTGATCCGTTGCAGCATGGCCGGCAGCTTGCGACGTTGCCGGGAAACCATCGGCGACATTGATTTCCTCGTCAGCGCCCAACCGCAGGATGCCGGCGCCATCATGGATTTCTTCTGCGCGCGCCCCGGCATCCTCAACGTCTCCGCCAAGGGCGAAACAAAAGCCAGCGTCATCCTCGCCGGTGGGATTCAGGCCGACTTGCGGATCGTGGCCGACGACCAATTTGCTTTTGCCCTCAATTACTTTACCGGCAGCAAAGAACACAACATCGCCATGCGGGCGCGGGCGTTGCGGTTGAAAAAACTTTCGTTGAACGAATACGGGTTCTCGCCGGCCGATGAGAGAGAGAAAAGCGCCAAGGAACTCGGCAGCGCCATCAAGTGTAAAACCGAGGAGGAAATCTACCGGGCGCTCGACCTCGATTATGTTCCGCCCGAGCTGCGCGAAGACATGGGCGAAATCGCCGCCGCCGAAGCCGGTGCGCTTCCCAAGTTGGTCGAACTCGAAAACCTCCGCGGCACGTTTCACAACCACAGCACATGGAGCGATGGAGTCGACACAGTAGAAAACATGGCCCGTGCCGCGATGGAATTGGGCCTCGAATACCTCGGCATCGCCGATCACAGCAAATCAGAACGCCAAGCCAACGGGCTTGACGAGAAACGCGTCCGGCAACAAGCCGACGAAATCGCGCGGCTCAATGAAAAATTCGCCCCAGACGGATTCCGCATCTTTCACGGCACCGAGTGCGACATTCTGGCTGACGGCAAGCTCGATTTTGATGACAAGACGCTGGGGATTTTCGACTACGTCGTGGCCAGCATTCACCAAGGATTCACACAAGACACCGACAAGATGACCAAACGCATCTGCGCGGCGCTGGAGCATCCGAAGGTCACGATGCTCGGGCATCCGACAGGCCGGCTGCTATTGGAGCGCGAAGCTTACGCGGTGGACATGGCTGCCGTGATCGCCGCTGCCGCCAAGCACAAGAAGATCATCGAGATTAACGCCCATCCCTACCGTCTGGACATGGATTGGCGGCTATGGAAACAGGCGAAGGAACTTGGCGTGAAATGCTCCATCAACCCCGACGCTCATTCCACCGCTGACCTGCAATACTTGGCCGTGGGCGTCGGCATCGCCCGCAAAGGCTGGTTGACCCGGCAGGACATCATCAACTGTCTGCCCCTCGCCGCCATCACGAAATTCCTACGGCACGGATAGAACCGTCCGATAAAACCGTTGCGTCAAGGAAGCGGCCCCCTCGTCCAAAATGGAAATCACGCCGCCGGTTCCCGCCACGTTGTTCGTCAGTATCTCCCAGGTTCCTTCCGTCAACGAATCCCGGTATTGCACGGCGTAGGTGGCGCCGTTTTCCGTCGAAAAACTCACCGCAAAATCCGCCCCGTTGACCGCCACCGTGGAAACCATCGGCTTGAGTCGGAACGTGCCGGTCACGACGCGCGCACCGGTCAGGGTCACTTCGCAAGAACCCGTTCCCGCGCAATCGCCGCTCCAGCCCGCAAACACGCTGTCCTCTCCGGCCGTTGCCGCCAAGGTCACGATGGTTCCGTGCGGGAAATTCGTCTCACAAAGGCCGCCGCAATCTATGCCGGCTGGCGCACTGACGATCCCGCCGGTTCCCGAACCCGACCGGATCACCGTCAGCGGGTACCAATTCAGCGCAAAGTCGGCGACCAGATTTTTTGCTTCGTTCATTGTCACCGCGACAATCGCGTTCGGCGTGTTCGTCGAACCGCTCCAACCCATGAACGTGCTCGAGACATCGGCCTGTGCCGTCACGGTCACCACGGTGTTGGAAAGATAATCCTGCTCACAGTCGCTGCCGCAATCAATCCCCGCCGGGCTGCTGGTGATCGCACCAGATCCCGTGCCCACCTTGCCGGTTGTTAGCGAATAAAAAACCGGCCCCCCGCTGCAACAGTTGGTCGTCGCCGTGTTAATCATCAGGGTCCAACCGCCGCTGAGACTGCCCTTGTCCGGATTCTGATCATCCAGGATGTACAACGACCACGTGCCATTGGGACTGTATCCGTTGAACGACGACATCGCGGTGGAATACGGCCCGGCAGGCGCGGGCGCGGTCATCGTTTCTCCCGCGGCAAAGTCGGTGGGCCGGTAAGTTCCGCTCACAATGGCAGAACTATCCGGCAACGCGCCGCTCGCCTCGTCGTCAAACGTGAGCGTCAATCCGCTGATGCTGTTTCCGCCGCCCCCATCGGACATCAGCATCACCTTCTGCCCGGCCGGACTGACCAACAACACATCCAAGTCGTCCGGCCACGTGTGCGACAAGCCGTTGAGCCGCGCCACCACTTTCGTGACGGGACCGGTCACGCCGCTCACATTGATGGTGGATGGATACAACGAAGAAATCCCGCTGTTGCCGGTGGCCGGTATGGTGAACGCCGACGCGTTGCTGCTGGTGACCGAACCGCCCGTCACGGCCCCCAACATGACCGGATAGGCGACCGTGCCCATGTCAACCGGGCCGTCTTGGAGTTGCAGCGAGGCAGTGAGGGCGGCTCCGCAACTGCCACTGACGGTGAACGTGAAACTGTTGGTGCGCGCGCCGCCGGCCGGTATGGTTCCGTAATTCTGCGGCCCGCTGGGCGACAACACACCGCCGGTCACCAACAATGTTCCCACCACGTTGGTGGTGGCCAGCGATCCCACGTTGCGAACGACAAAGGACATCGTCACCGTTTCATTCGGATCAACCGCGTTGTTGCCGGGCGGACACGATTCGGCTTCCAAAACGGCGGCGTCGGCCACCAACAACGCCGCGGGCGATGAATTAGTGATCGTGAAATTCGTGTCGGAGATGTCGAAGAAGATATTGCCCGTGGCCTCCACTTTCACGCGGGCTGTGGTGTTGGAAATGTTCGGCAGCACGACCAACTCCGCGCCGTCGTTGGGTGTGTTGGTCGCCAGCAACACCGGGAACGTCTGCCCGCCATCGGTGGAGAGCCGGATATTGACAGTCGTCGTGTTGATGGGAGCGGTGGCGGTGCCGGCCACGTTCCACGTCACGGTTTGCGCCCCGGACCAAACGGCGTTGGAGCCGGGCGCGGTGACAAGGAACGGCCCGGCATTGCTGATGACCGTGACGGTCATGTCGGAGGTGTTGACGCCGCCGCCACCCGGTCGGTTGTCGCGGGCGGTGACGCGGAAGCTCATCGTGCGGTTGGACGTGGGAAGCTTTTCGCCGAGCGAGGGCGCACCGGTCAGAATGGCGGAGAGTTTGGGAAACGTGCGCGCGGGGCTGTTCGTGGGATTGAACGAACGAAACAACGGACTGCTGCCATTGTCGCCGGCGGACAGCGTGGTGGCCGGCCCGAGATCGCGTTCCTCCCAGCAGTACGTGAGCGAATCCCCGTCGGCATCATTTCCGATGGCGGTCAGCGTGAACGGTGTGCGGGCCGGTATGGTGAAGTTGGGACCGGCGCTGACTGTTGGCACGGTGTTGCTGGTTGCCGTTTGCACGGCGCACCCATTTCCGCCGCCGCTGGTCGAATAGGCGATGATCTCGTCGAAGCTCGCGGAATGAAAATAAGGATCGCTGTTCGGCTGCAAGTCGTCGGCTCCGCAGATACCGGCATAGGCCATGATCGTGGAACCGCTGCCGGGTTCGTAAGCGGTGGTCGCGTTGCGGTTGCCGCCGCCACAATTGCTGGTGGTGCTGTTGAACGTGTGATTCGCGCCAAACTGATGTCCCATTTCGTGTGCGACGTAATCAATGTAGAACGCATCGCCCACGGGGCTGGTCGAACCGGTCACGCCTCCGCCTTTGCTTCCATTGGCGCAGACCACGCCCAAATACGCAACGCCACCGCCCCCGGTGCTGAACACGTGGCCGATGTCGTAGTTCGCGCTGCCAATCACGTTGTCGCAGGTCGTCTGGTTTTGACCGAGCATCGTGGAGCCGCTGTTGTTGGTGTAGGGATCGGTGGCGGAGTTGGTGTACACGATCAAATCGTTGTTGGCCACGAGCACGAGCCGGATGGACAACTCGCTTTCGTACACGCCGGTCACGCGATTGATGGCGGTCACGATGGCGGCCATCCCCGATGCCACGGTGCCGCCGTGAAACGCCGTATATTCTCCGGTTGCCGCGCAGGCGAGCCGGTAGGTGCGCAGCGCCGTGCCGGACCGGTTGACCATGTCTCCGCCCGCCATTGCGCCACCTATCGCCGGTGCGTTTGCCTCGTCGCCCCGCTGGAAACATTGCCACCCGTCGGCCTGCCGGCGATGATCGCGTTTGTAGTAGCTGGCGTAAAACGTGTCGTCACCGCGCGAATAGGGATCAATATAGACAGCGCCGCGCGGCGACAGGATTTGCGCGTGGAACCCAGCCGGCGTGATGTCGCAACGGATGGTGGCCGATGGGTCATCCAAGCCGCGTCCGGAATAGGTCTTGATCTCCGGGAACTTGGCGGCCAGAGCCGGTTCCATGATCGGTGATTCTTCAATGTGAAATCGGGCGAACGTTCCATCCGGCATCGGCAATTCGATCTCCACCGGCGCTTTGGCCAGGCTGGCGCGCAAAGCCGGCACATTCAGACGGGCGGGACGAAACTTGGCCGGTCGCACCCATGCCGGCAGGTTCGCCTTTTCAGCCGGCGCCTGATCGAACGAGTGCCAGACTCCGTCGCGTGAAACGGACGGCGCCGCGCCGACCGGGGTTTGGCCAAGCGAAAACGCAAGCGCCAGCGCGATGAGCTTGATACGGGTTCTCATGGTGATGCGTGGCGACAAAGTAACCGTTAAGTTCAACGGTTACCAGTCATCACGCTGCGAATGTCCGCCGCGAGTTGGTCCACATCCTCGTCGGTCGTGTCCCAACTGCACATCAACCGCGAACAAGCGATACTGTGCGTCTCGTAGAATCTCCACGCGCGCGCACGCACGGCATCAGCCTTGCCGGACGGCATTCGCACGAACACGGAGTTGGCTTCGCATGGAAACGCAATGTCGAGACCGGGCACGTCGCGCAGCTTTTCCTCCAACCGCTGCGCGGTCCGATTGGCGTTGGCGGCGTTGCGCAGCCACGCGCCGTCGCGCAACAGCCCCACCCACGGCGCGGCCATGAATCGCATTTTCGAGCAAAGCTGGCCGGCCTGTTTGCAGCGATAGTCAAACTCGGCGGCCAGCGGTTTGTTGAAAAACACCACCATCTCCCCCACGCCCAGTCCGTTCTTGCTGCCGCCGAGACACAACACATCCACACCGGCCTGCCAGCTCAGTTCTTTGGGATAAGCGCCCGTAGAAACGACGGCGTTGGCGAACCGCGCGCCGTCCATGTGGATGCGCAGACCCAACCGGCCCGCGGAGTCCTTCAACGCCTGCAAATGCGCGGGCCGATACACCGTTCCCAGCTCGGTCGCCTCGGTCAGGCTCAAGGCGCGCGGTTTTGGATAATGAATGTCGCTGCGCTTGGTGGCTGTCTGCTCCAACGCGACCGGATCAATCCGTCCATTCTCGCCGCCGACCAACAACACTTTGCTGCCATGCGAGAAAAACTCCGGCGCGCCGCATTCGTCCACCTCGACGTGGGCGTGGGTGTGGCAGAGAACGCTGTGAAACGGCTGACAAAGCGTGGCCAGCGCCAGCGCGTTGGCCGCTGTGCCGTTGAACACGAAGAAAATCTCGCAGTCGGTCTCGAACACTTGCCGGACCAGATCACAAGCGCGTTCCGTCCATTCATCGTCACCGTAGGACGGCGCGTGACCGTGATTGGCTTCGGCGAGCGCCTCCCACGCTTCGGGGCAGATACCGGAACAATTGTCGCTGACGAATTGTCGGGGATGCGTTGTCATGGTGCTCGCGTCAATCGGCGCTGAACTGGCGGTCGCCCGCGTCGCCCATGCCGGGCACGATGTACCCGCGTTCGTTCAACCGTTCGTCCAGAACGCACACGTGGATGCTCACGTCCGGATGTTCGTCCGCCAAGCGGGCCACGCCTTCCGGCGCGGCGAACAGGCTGAGAAAATGGATGCGTTTGACGCCCCATGATTTCAAGCGCTCCGCCGCCGCCGTGGCCGACCCGCCCGTGGCCAGCATCGGATCAAGCACGAACGCCACGTCAACGGGCGGATGATGCGCCAGTTTGCTGTAATACTCCACCGGCTGAAGCGTGCGTTCATCGCGGAACATTCCCAGATGATACACCTTGGCTTCCGGCAGCCATTCGAGCAACCCCTCCACCATGCCCAGCCCGGCGCGCAGAATCGGAACAAGCCCCACGCTGCCTTTCACGCGCGAGCCAGCCGTGACGGTCAGGGGTGTTTCCACGGTAACGGGCTGTTGCGGAAGTTCGCGCGAAGCCTCGTAAAACAACATCAACGCCAGCGCCCGCACATGATGGCGCACCGTGGCGCGGCGGGCGTTTTTGTCGCGAATCTCCGTGATGAAACTGTGCACCAACGGATGCCGCAAGACGTGCAGATTGTCACGCATGCCGCGCAGTGTAGTGCGCCGTCGGCCCACCGGCAAGCTTGCCGGTCATGGCGCGGGCGTTTCCAACACCTGCCCGTCTGCCAACAACCTCTCGCGCAGCTTCGCGTAATCCACGTCCTGCACCGGTATGTTGGCATCCATTGCCAGGCACGCCGCCACGGCGGATGATTCGCCCAACACCATGAAGACCGGCTCCATCCGCACCGAACCGTAGCAGATGTGCGACGAGGACAGGCATACCGGCACAAACAAGTTTTCACATTCGCCCCGACGTGGCACGAGGGAACGATACGACACGCCGTACGGACCGGCCGGTCTCTCCTGGACATCACCCTCGTTCAACACCCGCGCCCGGCCGTTCTCGTATTTCACAAACCGCGAACAGTTGTGCGAATCCATGTTGTAACTGCCCATGCCCACCGGGTCGGAGGGCTTGCGCGTCAACCGGCAGTCTGCCTCCGTCAACACGTAGTCGCTGACCATGCGGCGCGCTTCGCGGACGTAAAGCTGCGGCGGCCAGTGGCCGGTGTCCGGGAACTCGTCTTTCGGCAAACCCCACCGGGCATACGCGCGCCGGTAACGCTCCGGTATCTCTGGCGAGTTGGCCATGTGCCAATAGAACCCAAGTTGATACTGGAAATGCCGCTGAAAGATCTTCTCGCGCGTGGCGTAGTCCGCCTCGGGCCAATCATGGTTGGCGCCGATGAAATCGCTGGAGACCGGTCCATGATTGTTGGTGTCGGTCTTGTGAAACCCGCCCGCTGTTTTGTTGGGCAAAATGTCAAACTTGCCGGGCACATCTTTACCGGGCGCCAGCTGCTCGTTGTAATTGTCCTTCTCCCCATTGAACCACCGCGTCGCCAACACGTACTGAAGCGGATCAAACTGCAACGGTTTCGGCCACGGTATTTTCAGCGCGGGATCATCCGTCATGCACATCCGGAAGTTGTACGCTTGAATCCGCTTGTCGCCCTCGCCTTGTCGTTTTGACAGGTCCACATCAATGATCTGGGGCAACAGCCCGCTCTTCGGATCGCCCGCCACCACGAACGGATCAACCGGGTGGCTGAACTGATGCTGGTGGCGAACCTGAATCCCGTTCAACGTCTCGCCATATTGAGCGTTGCCTTCCCGTCCCGTGGTGTACGAAACCTCGGCCCGCGCCATCAAATCGCCTTCGTAAGAGGCATCAATAAAAACACGCGCCTCCACGCGCAATCCTCCCAGCATCGTCACGACGGCAATCCGTTTTCCGTCTAATTTCACTTTGTCGAGATACTGGCACAACCGCACCGGCACCTTCGCCTCGGCCACCATCCGATTGAATACGGCCTCGGCCACGCGCGGTTCGAACTGCCATTCTTCCTCCTTGCCATAATGCCGGCCCACATCCCGGTAAAACTGCCGCGACATGCCGCCGATCACGTGCTTCTTGCCGTAATCAGTCCAACCAAGCCCGCCGGATGTCAGTCCGCCGAGATGCTTGCCCGGCTGCAGCAACACCACCGTCTTTCCGAGCCGGGCCGCTTTCACTGCCGCCACCACTCCGCCTGACGACGCGCCGTACACGCATACATCCACTTTCAGAACTTCCCGGCTCTGTTGAATCCAAGCCGGGTCATAGTAATGAAGTCCGCTGAAATCTATATTCATGCGCTGGGTATAACACCTTACCGGACGACCCGGCAACCGTATCCGCGTCTCAGCATGGACAAGAGCGCAGGTTACCCGTTACCATGCCGCCATGATCCACATTCCTTCTGACAAAAATCACGACGAGAAACTTCTGATTGGCGTGAGCTGGTACCCTGAAATGTGGCCGGCCGAGGAATGGCCGCGCGACATCACCCGCATGACCGAGATCGGATTCAACATCGTGAGAATGTTTGAGTTCGCCTGGCACAAGTTCGAACCCGAAGAAGGCCAGTATGATTTCGACTGGGCGCGGCGCGTGATGGATTTGTGCGCCGAAGCCGGCATCGCCGTGATGATCGGCACACCCACCGCCGCCCCACCGGCTTGGTTGACGACCAAGTACCCGGATGTGTTGCGGACCGACCCCGACGGCAAACGCGCCACGCATGGCGGCCGCAAACATTACTCCGTGTACAGCCAGACGTACCGGGCCTTGTGCGCCAAGATTGTCGGCAAGATGGCCGAGACGTTCTCCGGTCATCCCGCACTGCACTCCTGGCAGATTGACAATGAAATGGCATCGAACGATTACGGCGACGAAGCCAAACGAGGATTCCGTGAGTACCTAAATAAAAAATTCGGCACCGTCGAGGCAATGAACAAGGCCTGGGGTCTGGAAATCTGGAGCCAGGCGTATCAATCCTTCGATCAAGTGCCGATGCCTGTGGCCGCCGTGGGCTCCATCGAGGTGCCCGAACGCCACAACCCTTCCTTGGTCATGGCCGTCTCACGTTATAACAACGAGGCGTGGACTTCGTTCATCAAACTTCAGTGCGACATCATCCGCCAGCATTCCGACAAACCCATCACCACCAACATGACAGCGGGTCTGGGCATGAACTGGTTCCAACACAACCGGCTGCTCGACCGGGTCGGATTCAGCATGTACCGCGACGTGAACCATTATCACTGGAACTGGCAGAACTTCGACCGGATGCGCGCCGAGAAGCCGGCGCCCTATTGGCTGCTGGAAACTGCGCCCAACTGGTCCGGCGGCGGCAAGCAATGGAACATTCATCACGACGAACACGGTATCCTCGCGATGAGCTGGATGTCGCACTTGATGGGCGGCTCGATGATTCTTTACTGGCAATGGCGCGAACACTGGGCCGGTCAGGAAATGCAGCACGGCACGCTCGTCACCGCGACCGGCAAATGGCGTCCCAACAAAAACGCGCTCGCCCAGCTCTGCGCCGACTGCGCCAAACACGGTCGCTGGCTTCTCGATCATCCCCCGCAACAAGCCCAGGTCGGCATCGTCCTCAGCAACGAAGCCGCTTGGGCGTTCAGCATTGATCCGATTGACGACGACATGCGCTACGAAGTCCGCTGGCGCGAAGATCATTACCTGCGCCTGGCGCGAAACCATGTCTGGCGCGATGTCATTGGCGAAGACGCCGACTTCAGCCGGTATCGCGTGCTGGTATTGCCGCTGATGCCCATCGTCAAAGAAGCCACCAAGCAACGGCTGCGCGACTGGGTCCGGCAAGGCGGACACCTCATACTCGGTCCGCTGACCGGCTACCGCACGGAGGAATTCACAGCTTGGCGCGACCGTGAGTTTGGCGGACTCGAAGAACTCATCGGTGCTGAGAGTTCGTTGCGCTTTACCGTCCATTGGATGGAAGACCGCGTAACCGTCGAGCTTGCCGACGGCGAAACCACCCGCACCCGCAACTGGTGTGAAGGATTCCGCTGCACCACTGGCGAAGCGCTCGCTCATTACCGGGGCGGCTACGGCAACGACCACGTTGCCATCGTGCGAAACAAGTTCGGCAAGGGAACCGTCACCACGCTCGGTTGCGCCGTCAACGAGTCCGTTCACCTGAAGCTGGTGAAACAAATCCTCACCGCAGCCGGCGTCGAGCCGGTCGCCACCGGTTCCGGCAACGTGATCGTGGTGCCCCGCGCCGACGCTACCGGCCAAGTGGCCGGCTACGGCATCGTCAACATCACCGAGTCCGAGCAAACGATCACATTGAAGAAGTCCGGCAAGGATCTCTTGAGCGGTCGCACCGTCGGCGCCCAGACCACACTGGAACCACTGCAAGTGATGCTGGTGGCCATACGCTGAAACTTGTTATCGTAGTCGCAACATGAAGACGATCTTCACACTGCTGGTTCTTGCCTGCCTTGCCGGGGAAATCGCCAGCGCCGCGCCGCGCATCGAATTCGACCACACCACTTGCGACCTCGGCACAACATCAGGCGCACAATCGGTGACAGGATCGTTCGTCGTCCGCAATACCGGCGATGAGCCATTGATCATAAATGGCATCGGAACTTCCTGCGGATGCACGCGCGCCAGCGTGGAGAAAAAGGAGATCGCACCGGGCGCCTCCACCCCGCTGAGCTTCTCCATCAACCTCGGCGATACCACCGGGTTGGTGGTCTCAAGTCTGACGCTCGGCTCCAACGACCCCGTCACACCCCGCGCCACGTTGACCTGCCGCGTAAAGATACCGGCTCTGTATGAAGCCGCGCCCCGCGACATTCTTCTCGGCGACATCGGCCGAGGTGAACTGACGAATGTGACCGTGGAAGTGCGCCGATTGGACGGCGCGCCCTTGGTCATCAGTGAGACAGCCCCAAGCCGCAAAACCATCAAAGCAACTGTGGAACCAGTGAACAACGATCCATCGCGAGCCTGCATCCGCGTGAAGTTCCCGGCGGACACCCAACTGGGCCGATTCAACGAATCGCTGAAGATTCACACCGACGACCCGGTCAAACCCTCCCTGACAATCTGGATTACCGGGCGTGTAGTGGGAGACGTAATCTGGTCGCCTGCGGTGTTGTTTTGGAGCCTGCCGGGCAGTGGCGGCACCGTTCGCGGTCCGGCCGCGGAACGCAAGGTCGTCGTGAGCGCCCCTCGATTGCCCGGCCCCTTCACGGTGCGAAACGTCACCAGCACAGTGGATCGTGTGACCGTCGAGCTTCGAGCGCTGGAGCAAGACCGAAAGTACGAAATCGTGGCCACACTGAGCGATCCTCCCCCCAAAACGCTGATGGGCATGGTGGCATTTGAAACCAACGCTGAGTCACAACCGACCATAGCCGTGCCCGTCACCATCCAAATCGGCACTCCCCACAAATAACCGTCTTCCTGTCAACTACCGACATTTTGTGGAATGATCATTCCACAAAATGTCCGGGTGAATCGAGGAGGGGGGGCGGGGTTGTTCGGATTGACGGAGCGGGAATTGTGCGGTATCAAGCGGTCATGTTGTGGCAGATGACAACGGTGATGGCGCTGTCCTTGTATGTCGTGTTGGCGACAGCATTCGGTTTCACCCATCACCACGATTCCGAGGATCACACCGTCCACGGTCATTCCAGCCATTGCGTCGCCTGCGTCTGGCAATTGAGCGCGACCGCCGAAGTACCGTCCGTTTCAGAACTGCCTTCGGCGCCGATCAAATATGGCAGATCTTCGGTCGTCACCACTTCAAGCTTGCCGGCCGAGGTTGATCCATCGGCTCCCGCCCGCGCTCCTCCAGTCACGGCCTGACTCTCTCTATCAGTCGAAACCGTGAACTCAAACTAACGCGACCCGACCGGTCGCAGGAGGAATCATTCCATGAACGTGAAGTTATATGCCGTTGTGCTGTCGGCTGTGTGGGCCGGTAGCATTGTATCGGCCGAAGAAACATCATTGGAGTTGCTCAAACAGCAAATGCAGCAACTCCAGCAGCAGATGAAGCAGTTGCAGGACAAGATCGCCGAAGCCGAAATCCAGCCGGCGACGTCACCGGAGAAATCAACCCGCAGTTATCTCAACATCAGCGCCGTGGGCGACATCGTCATCGGAACGTCCACCGAGGAAGACGTTGAATCGCTCAACGGCGCCCACCACGATCCCGGTCGGCGCGGATTCAATCTGACCGGCCTCGAAGTGACGCTCGATGGCGCGGTGGATCCGTATTTCAAGGCGTTGGCGACGCTGACATTGGTGATCAGCCCGGAAGGCGAAACCGAGATCGAACTGGAGGAGGCATGGATGCAAACCATCTCCTTGCCGGCCAACTTGCAGTTGCGGGCCGGTCAGTTCTTGGCCGATTTTGGCCGCCAAAACACGCAGCACAACCACACGTGGGCATTCGTGGATCAACCGGTCGCAGTGACGCGGTTGATGGGACCCGACGGTTTGCGCAATCCGGGCGCGCGGGTCTCCTGGCTCGCGCCGTGGCCGGTGTACACGGAGTTGATGTTGAGTGTGTTTGATAGCAGCGGCGAAACGGCATTTAGTTTCCGGTCGGAGGAGTCTTCCGAGATTCATGGCGGCCGCGTTAAAGATACCGGCCTGCATAGTCTCAACGATCTGTTGTATGTGCCGCGCCTGGTGACAGCCTTCGACATCCATGACACGCAGACGCTTTTGCTCGGCGCGTCCGGTGCGTTTGGACCGAACAACTCCGGCAGCGGTGCGGACACGCAAATCTACGGCGGCGATGTGTACTGGAAATGGAAACCGCGAAACGCAAGAGCCGGGTTTCCGTTCGTGGGTTGGCAGACGGAGGTCATCTATCGCCGCTATGAGGCCGCCGCGCGCCCGGCGGAAGATGGCAGCGGACCGTTGCCGGCTGAAACACTGCGCGACTGGGGCCTGTATTCGCAGTTGTTGTGGGGATTCACACGGGGCTGGGTGGCCGGTATCCGCGGTGAATACGCCAACGGCGATGAAGCTTCGTTCGATTCCGATTGGCGTGGCGAACGATGCCGTCTCGCTCCGAATGCGACATGGTATCCGACCGAGTTCAGCAAACTGCGGCTCCAATACAACTACGATCATCGTTGTGGCATCGGCTCCGATCACAGCGTGTGGTTCCAGTTGGAGTTTCTGCTGGGCGCTCACGCCGCGCACAAGTTTTGAGGAACCAACCATGAACAAACTCCTGATCCCACTGGCGGCCCTCTGCCCGGCAGCGGTGCAAGCCGCGCTCCACATTGTCACCACCACACCGGACCTCGCCGCGTTGGCGCGCGACGTGGCCGGCTCGAACGCGGTGGTCATCAGCATCTGTCGGCCCAATGAAAATCCGCATTTCATCGAGGCCAAACCGAGCCATATCGTGACGTTGAACATGGCCGATGTGTTGATCGAGGTCGGACTTGATCTGGAGATCGGCTGGTTGCCGGCGTTGTTGGAGCAGACGCGCAACCCGCGCATCCAACCGGGCCGACCGGGGCGCATCAACGCCAGCCAATACGTCACGCCGCTGGACGTGCCCACCGGCCCCGTGACCCGGTCACAAGGCGATGTTCACGCGATGGGCAACCCGCATTACCTGCTCGATCCCGTCCGCGCCCAACAGGTCGCGCGCGCGGTCGCCGATCGCCTCAAAGTCGTGGATGCCGGTCACGCCGCCCTGTATGAGACGAACGCTTCGGCGTTGCTGCAACACATCGAAACGGCGTTCCGCGAAGCGCAGACAAAACTCGCGCCTTACCGGGGCGCCAAGATCGTCACCTACCACCGCAGTTTGACGTATCTGGCTGACCGCTATGGTTTGGTGGTCGCCAACACCATCGAGCCCAAGCCCGGCATCGCGCCCTCGCCCGCCCACATCACCGCCGTGACCGAGCAAATGAAAACCGAATCCATCCGGTTGATTCTTCTTGAGCCCTGGTATGAGCGGCGCATGCCGGATCTGATCGCCGCCAAGACGGGCGCCAAGGTGGTGTCGCTACCGTTGGCGGGCGAATCACCGGCGCGCCATTATGCCGCCGCGCTGCAAGAACAAGCGCGCCGGATCGCCGAGGCGCTCAAGTAATGTCCGCACCCGTCACATTCGACAACGTGACGCTCGGGTACAGGCGGCACGTCGTGTTGTCTGGCTTGAGCTTTGCAATCCGGAAGGGTGAATTCTTTGGAATTGTCGGGGCCAACGGGTCCGGCAAGACCACCATCCTCCGCGTGCTGCTGGGTTTGTTGCCGCCTATGTCAGGAAAGGTCATCTATGAATTGTCGGAGCAAGATGGCACGGGCGACCAACGCATCGAACAACACGCGGGCGCTGTCCCCATGCGGTTCGGATACGTTCCCCAGCGCCAGACGTTGGATGATGCTTTCCCGTTGAGCACGCGCGAAGTGGTGTTGATGGGCCGGTATGGCTTGCTCGGATTGATGCAGCCGCCCGGCGCGCACGATCACGAAATGGTCGAGCGGGCCATGGAGCTTACCGGCATCGGTGATGCGGGCGACAAACCCTTCCGCGACCTGTCGGGCGGCCAGAGACAACGGGCGTTGATCGCGCGGGCGGTGACCAGCGAGGCGCGGGTGCTTGTCTTGGATGAACCGACCGACGGCATGGACATCGAGGGCCAACGCGGCATCATGGAATTGATCTCCCGATTGCAGAGGGAAAGCGGGGTGACGATCATCTATGTGACGCACCGGCTGAACGAGCTTTCCAACAGCGCGCAGCGATTGCTGCTGCTGCATGGCGGCCACTACCGGCTGGGAACATGCGAACAGATCCTGACCGGCGAGGTTCTCAGCGCCGTCTATGGCATTGCGGTCCGCGTCGAAACCATCGCCGGCAAGCGGATGGTGATCACGTGAACGCGCTGTTGGAAATGGCGCGGCAGGATTTCATGCTGAACGTGCTGGCCGGCACGGCGATTGTGGCCGCGATGTGCTCGTTCTTGGGCGTGTTCATCGTGCTGCGACGCGCCGTGTTTGTGGGGGCGGCATTGGCGCAAGTGAGTTCGCTGGGCGTCGCGCTGTCGTTCGTGACCTGCGGCATCTTGGGGCAATGGATGGGCCGCGACATTCATTTCCCGCCACAACCCTTTGCCCTGGCGCTCACTCTTGTCGCGGCGGCGTTGATGGCCGCGCAATACCGGGAACGACGGCTGCCCCGCGAAACACTCATCGGCATCACCTACGCCACGGCGGCCGGACTCGCCATCTTGTTGGTGGCTGCCAGCGCGCACGTTCATGCGGAAGTGTTGAACCTGCTGTTTGGCAGCGTGCTCACCATCAGCGGCACCGGCGTGGCGGGATTGGCGGCTTGGGCCGTGGCGCTGGGAGTCGTGCATGGCCTGTTTCACAAGGAAGTTCTGTTTGCGTCCTTCGATCCCGACATGGCGACGGCGCAGGGATTGCCGGCCAGGTTGTGGAACACAGCCCTGTTCTTGTCTGTCGGCGTGACCATATCCATATCCACGAACTCAGCCGGTGCGCTGGTGGTGTTCAGCTTCCTTGTCTTGCCGGCCGCAACGGCGTTGCTGGTGGGACGCAACATGCGCGCCGTGTTTGCCATCAGTGTGACGGTGGGCGTGATCGGCGGACTGGCCGGCGTCTCGCTGTCCTACGTGTACGATCTGCCCACCGGACCGACAATCGTGGCCGTGAACGCCGTCATAGCGCTGATTGCTTTTATCGCGCGGTGGCGTTCATAATGGCTGCGTGAAGATTGTTGTCGCATTCGACAAATTCAAAGGAACCCTGACTGGGCTTCAAGCGTGCCGGATTGCCGCCGGGGTGCTGCGAGCGAAATTTCCCGGAGCAGAGATCATTGAGAAACCGATGGCCGATGGCGGCGAGGGAACGGCGCAAGCATTGATCGCGGCTTGTGATGGTGAATGGATTCCGTCACGGGCGCTCGATCCGTTGGGACGGGAGATTGAATCCGGTTTTGGTTGGTTGGCCGACAGAAAAACTGCTGTTGTAGAAATGGCAAGCGCGAGTGGACTGGCGTTATTGAAGCCGGAAGAGCGCAACCCCATGTTGACCTCAACATTCGGGACGGGGCAGTTGTTGCGCGCCGCCATCAAGCACGGCGCGGAACACATCCTATTAGCTGTGGGCGGCAGCGCGACGATAGACGGGGGTGTTGGAGCTGCGACCGCCCTTGGCTGGCGATTCACCGCTCGGAACGATCATTCCATTGATGAGACCATACATTACACTTTAAGGAATGATCATTCCAAGAAATGGAGCGGTCGTTACGTGGGCTTGGGCGGCCAGAACCTGATATTTATCGGAATGATCATTCCACCAAAATACACATTCCCGGGGGTGGAGGTACTGTGTGATGTGGACAATCCGTTGTGCGGGCCCACGGGCGCGGCGGCTGTTTTCGGTCCGCAGAAAGGCGCATCACCGGAAATGGTGCAGGAACTCGATCGCGGATTGCGGCACTTGGCCGGTATCGTTAGGTCGCAACTCGGCAAAGACATTCTCGCCCTGCAGGGCGGGGGCGCAGCAGGGGGGTTGGCGGCCGGCATGGCTGCGTTCCTGGATGCGCGTTTGGTTTCCGGCGTGGAAACGGTGATGAAGGCCAGCGGCTTGCTCGACGCCGTTCGCGGAGCCGACTGGATTCTTACCGGCGAGGGCAAGCTCGATTCCCAGTCTTGGCGGGGCAAAGTGGTTTTCGGCGTATTGGGTCTGGCCAAGAAACACCATGTCCGCGTGGCCGTAGCAGCAGGAACGGTGGAGGTCGCCGAAGATGAGTGCCGGGCTCGCGGAGTGGACGCTGTCACGTCGCTGCGGGAGGGAGGCGTTGATGTTGAGCGGGCGATGCAAGATGCGCCTCAATTGTTGGCGCAGGCGGTTGAACGTCTTGCCACCGGAGCATTCTGCCAGTATCAGAGCGGGCACATATGAAGACGATCAATTTGGATGGCATCTGGAGGTTGCGGTGGAACGATGGCGAGCGGGGCGACCGTCTGCAACGGATCGTGGCCGGTGTGTTTGCCGCGGAGCGCATCTGGCCGGCCAAGGTGCCGGGCTCAGTCCATGAGACACTTGTTGACCTCGGCATCATTGCCGACCCGAACACGGGCGCCAATGTGTTGAAGTGCCGGTGGGTTGAAGAAACGTATTGGTATTACTTCCGCTCGTTCACGGCCGCGAAACTGCGTCCCGTCGAGCGAGCGTGGCTGGTGTTCGACGCGCTGGATTACGCGGCGGTCATCCACCTCAACGGCAAAGAGGTCGGGCGTCATGCCAACGCGTTCTATCCGTGCCGGGTGGAAGTGACCGAGCATCTCAAGTCGGGCGAGAACCAGTTGGTCGTTCAGGTCGAAAGCGGATTGTTTCACGCCGCGTACCGGTCGGGGGCGGGATACAACGTCAATCCCGGCCACGAACTGACGAAACGCCCGTGGCTGCGCAAGACGCAAAGCGAGCACGGTTGGGATTGGTCGCCGCGCTTGCTCAACGTGGGCATTCCCGGTCACGTCCGCTTGGAAATCGCCCGGTCCGCTCGCTGGGATGGCTGCGCTGTCTTCAGCGAATTGACCGAAGATTTTTCATCCGGCAAGGTGACAGCCCGCGTGTTTGTCGAAGGTCTCAACGCCAAGCCGGTATCTTCGACGTTGACCATCAAGGTGGCCGGGCAAACGCACCGCTTGCCGGTCAAGATCAAGCCGGGCGCGAATCGCTTGGAGATTTCCGTGACCGTGCCGCGTCCGAAGTTGTGGTGGCCGGTGGGGCACGGAGCGCAGCCGCGTTACACCGTGACGGTGTCGTTGGCCGGTATCGGGAAAGCCACCAAGCGCGTGGGATTCCGTCATGTTCGCGTGAATCAGGAGAAGCATCCGGACTCCGGCAGTTTCTTCATTGTGGAGATCAATGGAAAACCGATTTTTTGCAAAGGCGGCAACTTCGTGCCGGCAGATTTGATTTTGTCGCGGATTGACCGCAGGCGTTACGAGACGCTGGTGGACCGCGCCCTTGAATCGAATTTCAACATGCTGCGCGTTTGGGGCGGCGGCCAGTATGAGAGCGACGCGTTTTACGAGTTGTGCGATGCGAAAGGGATTCTGGTGTGGCAGGAGTTCATTTTTGCCTGCGCGAAGTATCCGACCATTGACGCGGATTTTCTGGCCGATGTGAAACGTGAAGCGACGCATCAGATCCGCCGTCTGGCGCATCATCCCAGCTTGATTATCTGGTGCGGGAACAATGAGATGGAAGTGGGACACTGGCATTGGCGGTATCATACCGGCGTGGCCCATCCTGATTATGCGTTGTTCCATCAAATCCTGCCGCGATTAATGCGCGAGGAGGATCCGTCCCGGTATTTTCATCCCAGTTCGCCCATGTCACCGGATCCCGCCGATGACCCGAACTTGGACGACCGCGGCGATCAACACCCGTGGACGATTGGGTTTCACGACACGGATTTTCGGAAGTACCGGAACTTGATTTGCCGGTTCCCTAATGAGGGCGGCATCCTCGGCCCCGTCTCGTTGCCGACCATGCGGGCGTGCACCGGCACGGTTGGGTCCTTTGAGTGGGAATTGCACGAGAACAGCGTCAGCTACTGGGATTGGACGGCGCCGTATGCGCCCGACAAGATGATTGAGAACTGGACCGGCCAGGTTGTCCGGGACATGACCATTGACGATTATGTTTATTGGGGCGGACTGGTTCAGGGCGCGGGTCTCGCTGAATATGTGAAGAATTTTCGTCGCCGTATGTTCGACAGCGCTTCGGCGATATTCTGGATGTACAACGATGTCTGGCCGTGCACGCGCAGTTGGACAACGGTGGACTATTATCTGCGACGCACGCCGGCATTCTGGCCGGTCAAGCGCGCTTTTCAACCCGTGACTGTCGTCGTCACCCGGCAGGGCAACGCCGTGCGCATTTACGGGGTCAACGAAGGCGCGAGTTGTTCCGGTGCGCTCCGATTCGGCCTGTTTTCTTTGACCGGGGCGTATCCATTGGACAAGACCCATTCGGTCAAGTTACCGGCCAACACCAGCAAGGTCATCGCGGAATTAGACGCGCGCGTGTGGGACAGGGCTGGTATGAAAAG